>NZ_JBOFRH010000491.1:0-9124 GCF_051650925.1 Plesiomonas sp. | reverse complement strand
GCTACTCCCGAAAATACCTCGGTGAGTGAACCTGATCACAAGCTAGCCAACACAGAAATTACCCCTCAAACCAGTGAGCCACAACCTGATGCACATAAAACGCAAAATAATCTACATCAGGATGATGCGAAAAATGCGGCTCTGCAACGTTACTGGCTAGTCAACCGTTACCACACCGCAACCTTGCTTTCGCGCGATATCTGGCAACTGTGGCACACGACGCTGGGCCAGTGGCTAATCCCCAGTGCCATTCATCAAGATGAAGCTCTGCGTGAGGCGCTAGCAAAAAAGCAGCTGATTACCCGCTCTGCGCCCGGTTCGCTGGCCATGCAGGATTTCCTGTCACTGGCTACTTGGTGTAAAGCACAGCTGGAGCGGCCCTGATGTTCGGCTCAGCACTGGGCTGGATTTTTGCCCCCGAATTTACAGCTAGCATACAGGCGCGCTATCAGCGTTATCACCGCCACTGGCGCAGCCCGATAGCCCTGTGTGGTGTAGTGTTATGGCTACTCATATGGTCGGTATTTCGCCTTGAATCGCCCGCTTGCCAGTGGCTGAGTCAAAATAAACAGACTCTTTATCCGCTATTGCGCCAACCTAAACGGCAGTTTGCTGACCCACTACGCTTGCTGATACAAACTATTTGGCTATTGCTGCGCGGTGCGTACAACCACAAGACCAACGTTGCACAAAAAATCAGCAAGTTATCTGCCGCACTGTTTGGTCATCTCTCCACACTCAAGCAGCGGCTGTACCACAAGATCAACACATTCCAGTACTACAACTCACCGCTCCTGCGTTCATTGAGTGAAAAAGGCCCGTGGTACCAAACCAATAATTGGCTGACCGCTGCGCTGCGCTGGGGTTATCTGGTGATTGCACTACTGCTGGCGGTACTCTGTATTACCGAGCCTTTTGGCCTGTTGGCCCAGCTGACATTTGTGATCATCTTGTGGGTAATGGCACTGCTGATCCGTAATATTCCTGGCCGGTTTTCCAGCATGATGATGATCGTGCTTTCGGTGGTTATCTCCTGCCGTTACCTGTGGTGGCGCTATACCGCCACCTTAAACTGGGATAACGGCGTCGATCTCTTCTTCGGCCTTGGCCTGTTGGCCGCCGAAACTTACTCATGGCTGGTGCTGATGCTGGGTTATTTTCAGACCATCTGGCCGTTACACCGCAGCCCCTATCCGCTGCCAGCTAATATGGATAACTGGCCCTCGGTTGATATTTATATCCCTACATATAATGAGGATTTATCAGTTATCCGCCCGACCGTGTACGCAGCACTCGGCTTAGACTGGCCGCAAGAAAAACTCAATATCTACATTTTGGATGATGGGAAGCGGAGCTATTTAGCTGATTTTGCGGCCGAAGTGGGTGTGCACTATCTGATTCGGGATAACAATTTCCACGCCAAAGCCGGTAATTTGAATGCCGCCATGAAAATCACCAACGGCGAATTTATTGCGGTTTTTGACTGTGACCACATCCCTACTCGTTCATTTTTACAAATGACTCTCGGCTGGTTTGTTAAAGATGACAAACTCGGGGTGATGCAGACACCGCACCACTTCTTTTCACCCGACCCGTTTGAGCGCAACTTGGGTAACTTTCGTAAAACGCCCAATGAAAACACCCTGTTTTACGGTTTGGTGCAAGACGGTAATGACACTTGGGATGCCACTTTTTTCTGCGGATCGTGCGCAGTGATCCGCCGCTCGGCACTGGAAGAGATTGGTGGGTTTGCAGTAGAAACCGTGACCGAAGATGCGCACACCTCGTTGCGGCTGCACCGCCACGGCTACCGATCTGCCTATATCCGGATCCCGCAGGCGGCAGGGCTGGCTACCGAGAGCCTTTCAGCGCATGTCGGGCAGCGGATACGCTGGGCACGCGGCATGGTACAAATATTCCGGCTAGATAACCCGTTGTTTGGGAAAGGGTTATCATGGGCACAACGCATCTGCTACAGCAACGCAATGCTGCACTTTTTATCGGGTGTTCCCCGTTTGGTATACCTGACTGCGCCACTGGCATTTTTAATTTTCCATGCCTATATCATCTACGCCCCAGCAGTAATGATTTTGCTGTACGTTGTTCCACATATGGTGCACGCCAGCTTAACCAACTCGCGCATTCAGGGAAAATACCGCTACTCTTTTTGGAGTGAGATCTACGAAACCGTACTCTCTTGGTATATCGCACGGCCGACTACAGTGGCACTGATCAACCCACGCAAAGGGAAATTCAATGTCACCGCCAAAGGTGGGCTGATTGATGATCAATATTTTGACTGGGATATCTCACGGCCCTTTTTGGTACTGGCGATGCTCAACTTAATTGGCGTCGGATTTGCCGGTTACCGTTTTATCTGGGGGCCGGGTGATGAAATGATCACTGTTTTTGTCAGCCTGTTGTGGACTTTTTACAACTTGCTGCTGCTCGGTGGTGCGGTAGCAGTAGCCTCAGAGGTCAAACAGGTGCGACGCACTCATCGCGTGCAAATCACCTTGCCTGCCGTGGTTTACCGTAACAATGGGCATGCTTACCCTTGCACCATGGTCGACTACTCTGATGGCGGTGTAGGTATCGAGATGCCGCAGGTGCAAAAATTTGATGCCGGTGAAACCGTGCAACTGATGCTCAAACGCGGCACACAAGAGTTTCTGTTTAAATCCCGTGTCTGTAATCAGCGCAATACTTTTTTGGGAATACAGCTGGAGCATATGGATTTGCAGTCTCATATCCACTTTGTACAGTGTACCTTTGCCCGTGCCGACACTTGGGCAATGTGGCAAGAGAGCTACCAAGTTGATCAGCCAATGCGCAGCATCCGCGATATTTTTGCGGTCGGGCTGCGTGGTTATAAGCAAATGGCCAAACAAGCTCCGGCTTCCGTTCGCTGGCTGATTAATGCCCTTGTGTGGATCACCGAATGGATCGGAACATTTATGCCTCATACCCCGACAATGAGCCCAGTTGCGGACCCTGTTAACTCGAAGCAAGAAGCTAAATCATGACTGAATTATCAAAAAAAATCATGCTGATCGCGCTCTCCCTAATCGGGGTCACTCCGGTATTGGTAGAGGCCGAAACGGTTGCCAGTAATCTGGCACAAACCCAAACGGCCATGCCGCTGGCTGCCATGCCCGCCAGCGTGCAAACCAGTACTGCGCCACAACTGACACCCGCGGCGTCAACCACCTCCACCGAAATAAGCTCGGCAGAGACACCGCCAGTCAAAAACGAACAACTGACATTTAATCAGCTGCTCCCTTCCGGTGTTTTAGAGCTGCGTAATGCCTTAAAAACCATCAAGCTTGATTTTGGTGTCCGCAGTGATCAGGTGATCACCAATGCCAACTTGCATCTGGTGTTTACCCCCTCTCCGGCCATGATCCCCGTAATGTCACAGCTCAAAGTGTATATGAATGATGAGCTGATGCAGGTTATTGCCATTGAGCAGAACCAAATGGGTAAAGAGATCAACCAAACTATCCCGCTAGAATCTAAATTCATCAAAGATTTCAACACGCTGCGCTTTGAGTTAATCGGCCACTATGAGGCCGACTGTGAAGATCCATTGAACAACGCACTGTGGGCCGATCTCAGCCGTAAAAGCACCCTTGATTTAACCGTTCAGTCATTAGCACTGAAAAATAATCTGGCCATGTTCCCTGAGCCATTTTTTGATCCGCGGGATATCAACACCTTAACCTTACCGTTTGTCTTCCAGCAGACGCCGTCACTGACCACTCAAAAAGCGGCATCAACACTGGCCTCTTGGTTTGGGATCAAAGCCGCGTGGCGCGGGCAGCAATTTCCGGTGCTGTTTAATCAGTTGCCTGAGCGTAACGCGATCATCTTCGCGACCAACAGCAATCGGCCTGACTTTTTAAAAGACTATCCGCCGGTAGATGCACCAACTGTTGAGATGATCAGCCACCCGGATAATCCGTATATTAAACTGTTACTGATCCTTGGCCGTAATGATGATGATTTACTGACTGCCAGCCAAGGCATTGCGCTAGGAAATACGCTGCTGCGCGGGCAATCAACCACCATTAATCAAGTTGATTTACTGGCTAAACGTAAACCCTACGATGCGCCAAACTGGATCCGTACCGACCGCCCGATTCCGTTTAGTGAGCTGATGGAGTATCCGCAGCAGTTACAGGTCTCTGGCCTGACACCCAGCCCCATCACCCTAAACATGAATGTGCCGCCGGATCTGTTCACTTGGCGCAGCTCGGGCATTCCGCTCAACTTACAGTATCGTTATACACCGCCAGTAACTACCGACAGCTCGCGGCTGAATGTGAGCATTAACGATCAGTTCGTACAGGCCTTTTTGCTGCGCGATTCCGGACAAGGCGGCAGCTCTGAGCGAGTACGTTTACCGGTACTGACCAACATGTTCACCAACGACAACAACGTGATGATTCCGGCACTCAAAATTGGTGCGCGTAACCAGTTACGTTTTGATTTCTCGTTTGGCTCCTATGTTAATGGCGGGCCAAAAGGCACATGTGTGACCAACATTACCCCTAATGTGCAGGCCGCTATCGAGCCAAGCTCAACCATCGATTTTAGCGGTTACCACCACTATATCGCGATGCCTGATCTGCGCGCCTTTGCCAACGTAGGCTTCCCGTTTACCCGTTTGGCCGATTTGTCTCAAACACTGGTCTTAATGCCGGAAAAACCTGACAACGCAGAGCTCGATCTGCTGTTTAGCCTGATGGGGCGGATGGGCGCATCAACTGGCTATCCGGTGATTAATGTCAGCCTGACCGATGACTGGCAACAGGCCAAAACCGCCGATAAAGATCTGCTACTGATTGGCCAGTTACCCTCAGATGAGCTGCTGCTAAGCAAAGATCACAGCGGGTTAATCAAACAGAGCCGTGCATGGCTCAGTCAGCCAATGCGTCAAATCAGTGATCTGCAACTGACTCCATCACAAGAACCAAACCCGAGCGTACAGGCCGCCAGCCGTGTCGACACGCAATCTGAAGGGAATATTGCCGCAATGGTCGGCTTTGAATCACCGTACGGTACACAGCGCAGCGTTGTTGCGATGATGGCTTCAGAGGCAAACAATTTTGACCTGATCACCCACAGCCTAAATGACTCCGGCAAAGTGGCCGCAATGAATGGTTCGGTAGTTGTGTTCCGAGATGGTCAGCTTCACAGTGATCGTGTCGGTGAAATGTACTATGTCGGCCAATTACCGTGGTGGATGCTGTTGTGGTATCACCTGTCGCACTATCCGGTAGTACTGGCACTGGTTGCCGCTCTGTCGGTTGTCTTGGTCGCGATTGCATTGTGGAATACGCTGCGCTGGGTTACCCGTCGCCGTTTGGATGATGATCGCCGTTAATTCATCATTAATTTGAATCAGCAGGGAAAGAGTGGCGCAGCACATGAAAAGGATCACCGTGAACAACGCCCTGATCACACTCCTACTGACCGTCATGCTGACGGTCAGCCCTGTGCTGCAGGCCGCGTCCTGCGAATGGCCCGACTGGACGCTGTTTAAGCAGCGCTTTTTAGATGACTCAGGACGGATCATTGATCGCAGTGATCCGCGCCAGATAACCACCTCAGAAGGACAATCCTACGGGCTATTTTTTGCGCTGATTGCCGGAGATAAAACGGCATTCCGCCAGATATTACGCTGGACAGAGACGCATCTGGCGCAAGATGATTTAAGTGAGAATCTTCCCGCCTGGCTATGGGGGCGAGATGATCAGGGCAACATGCAGGTGCTTGATAAAAACTCGGCGTCAGATTCAGATTTATGGATAGCTTACAGCCTAAAAGAGGCCGGTAGGCTCTGGAAGATCCGTGATTATCAGAGCCAATCGGCCCTGCTGCTACAAAAAATCCTGCAACAGGAAGTCAGTAATCTGCCGCAACTTGGCCCGATGTTGCTGCCCGGCAATCAGGGGTTCATCAAGCCCGACTACTGGACGCTTAACCCAAGTTATCTGCCGCCATTTATCCTCGATAATCTGGCAGCGAGCTACCCAAACAGCCGCTGGCCAGCTATCCGCCAAGCGACCCACACCCTGCTGTTGGAGAGCGCCCCCCACGGTTTTGCGCCTAACTGGATTAACTGGACCAAACAACAACAGTGGCAACCCAAAGCCGATGCCCCATGGCTCGGCAGCTACGATGCCATTCGTGTTTATCTGTGGGTGGGGATGCTAAACCCTGAAGCTCCTGATTTTGCCCCTCTGATTGCCCATTTTCAGCCAATGGTCAGCTATGTCAGTGAGCATCAGCAGCCGCCTGAAAAAATAGATATACAATCATTACAGGTGAGCGGAAACCCGCCGGTTGGCTTTTCAGCCGCGCTGTTACCGCTGCTCAAACAGTCAAAAGCAGACAAAGCGCTGGCCGAACAACGCCAGAAAATTGCAGATAACCCACTGGCGGTTGATGCTTATTACAACAGTGCTCTAACACTGTTTGGGCTGGGTTGGCTGGAAAACCGCTACTCATTTTCACCGCAAGGTGAGCTGATTTTACAAGGTCGTACCGCATGTCAGGATTAAAACCACTGATCTATTCGCTATTGGCTGTCAGCCTCAGTCAGGCCATTCCACACGTCAGTGCTGCGCAGCCGACGGCTGAGGTCTCACCGGTCAACTGGTTACTCAGCCAGATCCAGTTAGGTGAGTCACGCTTTCGTGATGATTTGGTACAAGACTCGCTGCACCGCCTGTTCAGCATTGATCCGAATAACCCTGACGGTTTAAGTGCCCAGCTACGCCTTGATCTGAGGCAAAATAATCCCTCTGCAGCCGCCTCTACACTGGCAAGGTTAAAACAGATAGCGCCTGACTCGTTAGCTTATAAAACTGCACAAATAAACTACAACCTGACGCAGCCACAGCAAAAAGCCAAACTGCAACAGGCCCGCCTGTTTGCCCGTGCTGGCCGTTACGAGCAAGCCCTGACGCTGTATCAAGATCTGTTTCACGGCGTATTCCCAACCCCGATACTGGCACTTGAATACTGGGATACCGCCGCACAAAGTGGGCAAACCGAGCAAGCTCAACACGCACTGCAACAGCTCAATGCTCTGTATCCCAATAACGGCGCTGTGCAATTGGCGTATGCCCGATTATTACTGGATAAAACCCCTGACTCTGCGGCAGCATTTGCTCTGCTTGGCAAGCTGGCCGATAACCCGATTGAACGCAATAATGCCTCACAGCTTTGGTATAACCAGTTGCAACGGTTACCACAACAGCAGTCTACTGCCGACCTGTGGCAACGCTATCTCAGCCTTTATCCCGATGCTAGCCCAGAGGCTAAAAACGGGTACACCGAGCTAGCTGCACTGCTGAAAAACCCAGCATTTCAGGCTAAAGCACGGGCTTATAGTCAGCTAGACAATAACTCAACCAACTATGGGCAAATTGAACAAGAGCTGCAAAAAGCGCTGCGCGGATACCCCAATGATCCGCAGCTGATTGGTGAGCTAGGCCGGTTACGCCTGCGGCAAGGGCGGCATGCCGATGCCATCAGCCTATTTGAACGGGCACAAAAGCTCGACACCTCAGCAGACGATGCCGGTAAATGGTCAGCGCTGGTCAGTACCGCCCGCTACTGGCAACAGATTAATCTGGGGGATAAAGCACTGGAGCAGGGGCAGCTTAATCAGGCTGAAAATGCTTACCGCCGCGCATTACCGATTGAACCTACTGACCCGTACGCCAATATCGGGCTAGCCAGTGTTGCCGCCAAACGCGGCGAGACAGCCAAAGCCGATCAACTGTATCAGCAGGCCCTGCGCCAGCAGCCCGATAACAGCAGCGCCCTGCGTGGTCGAGTTAACTTATATTTGGAAAAAGACCCAGCCAAAGCCCGCCGTTTACTGGCAACGCTGTCGCCCGCACAGCGTAAAAGCTTTGCCAGTGACTTAAACCGGATTGAAGCCACACAATTGCAAAAAGAGGCCGAACAGATGATCGGCCAGCAAAAACTGCTCGGCGCGGAAGGAAAATACAGCCAAGCATTGCGCTTGCAGCCTGATGATGTCTGGCTAGCTTATAATTTAGCCAAACTGCGCGCCCAGCTTGGTCAGCAAAATGCAGCAGAAACCTTCTCGCCACTGCTGGCAAAAAAACCGGCAGACCCTGAGCTGCGCTATGCCTATAGCCTGTTTTTAGCCGGACAAGGGCAGGAACAACAGGCTATCCGCAGCCTACGAACGTTGCCGGAAACCCAGTGGGATACACGGATGCACGAACTGGCCAGTCGGCTGGAGTTTGGCAATATCATGGATAATGCCCGTGCCATGTATAACCGTGGGCAAAATAAAACGGCCATCGCCTATCTGCTGATGCAGCAAAAAACTTATCCTGATCGCGCGGCAATTCCACTGACACTCGGTGACTGGGCACAACAAGCAGCCCAGTGGTCAGCGGCACGCGGCTATTATCAACAGGCATTGAAACTCGAACCCAATAATGCCGATGCAACCCTCAGCCTGATTGAAATTGATGTTGCCCAAGGCCGTAAACAGGCCGCGCAACAGGCATTAAACAGCTTCACTACCGAGCATCTGTCATCTGGCGCAACTCCTGCGGCAACCGCACAAAATAGCGAAGCGCGTGTTACACCGGATATGCAGCGGCGAGCGGCCAATTTATGGACACAACTGGGTAACCCGCAACAAGCCCGCTCACTGTTGACCCCGTTACTGACCGCCGAAACCAAAGATCCGCTACTTTTTCGGGATGCAGGGCGGGTAGAGCGCTTAACGGGCAACCCGCAGCAGGCGACCCGTGATTTTGAACGCGCCTTACAACTTATTGATCAACCTGCCAGCCAGAGTGCAAAACCCCAAGTAGCAAGCACGGTAAGAACCCCTACCGAAAGCGAAGACAAAACCGATAACACGGCACCGAATATCACCGAGCAACAGCATCTTGATGCTACGCGCCAGACACGGATTAATCCGCAAGATGACTGGCTAAAACGCAGTATTCGCAGTGATGCCGAGAACCTGTACCGTCAGCAAGACCCGACCGTTACGCTCGAATATGACCGCTGGGGCAGCAAGGGCACGGCCGGAACATCAGATCTCAGCGCCGGTAAC
>NZ_JBOFRH010000490.1:0-1507 GCF_051650925.1 Plesiomonas sp. | reverse complement strand
CGTAAACTGTTTGCCGTAGGCTGTAAATGATGCTCCGATACAATTCATCAACAGTTAGTGTGATTTAACTCACTTCACCTAGTCGAAAATGTGATTCACAGCAGCATGAATAGTTAAAAACACCAATAAAATTCTGTTTGCCAAAGATGTGATTCAACATTTAATCAACAAGCAGCAGCTCGCGTTTTTTTACTGCCAGAGGAATTTGTTGCACTAACAGTGAATTTTTATGCATACCAGATCTTCGGTAGCACAATCCTCGATAGAACAAATAATCAACAGAAAAATACGGGGAAGATGAAAGCAGAGGGCAAGCTGAACAGAAGATGAATAGTTCCCTCATTTCCGATTAAGTCGTAAAGGGGTTTACTCTGATAATCTGAACAGGCTCGCGGTATTGTTTTGCGTAGTAAATTGCGCTGTGTGGGCTTTTTTGCGGTCAATCAACGGCAGTGTCAGTGACTCTGATACACTGCCGACAGTCCAACACTCTAGCTAAGTAGACAGGTTGTGTTATGAACAGGATCGGGCGGTGGTGTGCCGTCACTTTGACAGTGCTAATGATGACGGGGTTTGTGGCCAGCCAAACCGGCGCCGATCCGCTCCCCGAGTTAGAGCTGGATGATGACGTGCAGGATACGGCGCTGGCGGCAACCCAATCCGGACTGATTCAGCCATATAGCCTGTTATTACAGCAGGTTGAGCGAGATCTGAATGGCCGGATCATCGAAGTGGAGTTGGATGAGGATGACGGCGTTTGGGAGTACGAGCTAAAACTGCTGGGGGCGGCCAACAACGTCATCAAGGTCAAATACAACGCCACCACACTGAAAATTCTCAAAATTAAAGGCCATGATCTGGATAGTGTATTGCGTCATGGCGTGGATTTGAGTCAACTGGACGATTAGCGATATCCGAGTTGCTGCGTATTACTGCTTATGACAATCAGTGGCTAACTCTGAAATTGAACACTCAGTTAAAAACCGGCCAGAATCAGTAAAATAACAATAAATGCACCAGAGCCAACGGACAGCCAGATGAAAGCCCTAATTGTTGAAGATGACACCTTACTGGCGCGCCAGATAGAGACGGCGCTAGAGCAGCAACAGTGGATTTGCGACATTGCCCGCGATGGCATTGACGCCTTATACCGCGCCACCAGTGAAAACTGGGATGTGATTGTACTGGATTTGGGTCTGCCTAAGCTCGATGGGCTGACAGTGCTGCGCAGTTTGCGCCAAGAGGGTAATACCACGCCGGTGATTATTCTCAGTGCCCGTGGCGAGTTGCATCAGCGCATTGAAGGGCTCAATGCGGGGGCGGATGATTACCTGACCAAGCCGTTCGAGATGGTTGAATTATTGGCTCGGCTATCGGTGCAATTGCGCCGCTCTTCTGGGCAAGCTGCGCCACAATTGCAGGCGGGCGATTTAACGCTGGATTTGAGCGCCGCGCGGGTGTTCTGGCAAGGTCAGCCGATTGAGCTGACATCGCTTGAGTACAAAGT
>NZ_JBOFRH010000489.1:0-1097 GCF_051650925.1 Plesiomonas sp. | reverse complement strand
CTCGCTAAATTCATGGCAGTTACAAGGGCTGGAAGAGGCTAATTTGGCAGGGGGCACACCGGGCTGGCGACAGGCCAAGCCGGTGGAGGAGGATGATAAGTACCCTTTAGATCGTAGCAAGATCACTGCACTGTTACAGCCATTATTGAATTGATTTGAGATTAATTGATGAAAAAACCTGTATTACCTTTTTTTGCCGGACAGCACCGGCAAGAGCGCCTTAGCGCCCGCACTGTTTTTAGTCCGTTACCGGTCATGACCAATGTTCCACCTGTACGGCGAGCTGATTGGCTCACTAAAAAATGCGACCACTATATTGAAATAGGGGGCGCTGGGGGGTCTTTATTCCAAACTCAGCTTTTTTATATGGTTTGGGTGATAGGGTTAACATCTTTCGCCGTGCTTTTTTGGGGCGCGCCAGGTTCATATGATCATGGTATTAGCGGTGGGCAAGGCTGGGTAGGTGTTTGGGCTGGGAACTATCAAGAGGTGTGGATCGGCCCAGGCCAGTGGCGAATGGAGTTCAGTTGGATGAATTTATTCGGCGCAGTTCTATTGCTGGGCATGGGGCCCGGTTTTGCGCTGTATATGACTGTAAAGCTGATTTGGGAGCATCAGCAACAATTGCACCGAGTGTTACCATTTCGCTTTCATCGCCAACGCCGCGAGGTGATGCTATCGCGCTGGGATAAGCGAGCTAAAAAAACTGAAGTGCGAATTTTTCCGTGGGAAGAGATGTGCGCCATGGTCGGGGAAGGTTCCGCAGTATCCACCAGTGGTGTAATGACGATGGCAACGTTGTTTTTTGGTATCAATTCCGATGAGAGACCGGGGCATTTTTGGTCAGGGATCAATGTCGGTACGCTGAGCAAAGAAATTGGTGCCAGTGAATGGGAAATGATCCGCCGCTATATGGATGAAGGCCCTGAGGCTCTTGATGAGCCAGCGCCAATCACCTTTAACGGCATGATTGATGAATTTTGCCGAGAGCGAAAAATACCCCGTAGTGCCTTCTCGCCATTGCGCCGTCTTTGGTGGGAAATGAACGGTACCCGTTTGGGTATTTTGCGGCTCAATATTCAAAGCCGAGTCCAAAA
>NZ_JBOFRH010000488.1:0-2299 GCF_051650925.1 Plesiomonas sp. | reverse complement strand
CCAAAAATGCTTGCCGGAAAAACGGTGGGTTGGAAAAAGCGTGATTACCTCGCTTGGCTGCAAGATAAAGATAATTCAATGACGTTGTCATCGAAGTAAGAAAATATGGGGCAGATATGATTATCTGCCCTGTTTTTTTCCTTCGGCGTACGTGAGACAAGATGCAGCAAAAGCTTATCTTTTGTTTGCACATGACTCATGAGTGTTAATGATTTAACTCATTGATTTATTTTGATATGTCACCAGAATTAGCACAGTGCGATACCTCGGTTATTAATAATATTCCGATTCCGCGAGGTAGATCTCCCCGAAAACCAGCGTTCAAGTATTCCTCATTAGCCAAAAGTGGTTTCCCCTATCGAGGGATGTGGTTTCCCGTTTTGCCCGAGGATGGCGAGCTTGATTTGCCCCTCATGAAGAAAATTTGCCAACTGATCATTGATGGTGCGTTGGTTGCAAGCTCACGTGTATTTGCTGTGCGCTATGACTTCTCTGCTCAAGAGAGCAGTCATAATAATCAAGTGATGAGTGACTTCTTGCGGGTATTCAAACGTGAGTTTGGCAAGTTGTACCCTGAGTCATTTTTCGGCTATTGCTGGGTGCGGGAGAAGTCTGTTAAGTCAAGTTATCCGCATTATCACGCGGTATTCCTGTTTAGCGGCCACAAGATAAAAAGTCCTCATAAGATCAATTTGCTGGTGGAGAGTTGCTGGCAAAACGTTAGCCAAGGTCGCGTCTGGTTTCCTAAAAAGCAGGCTTACCTTGTCAAACGGGATGATCTTGAGTCTCTGATTGAGCTGATTTGTCGCTGTAGCTATCTTGCGAAAAAAGAGACCAAAGAGGTTGATTCATCGGTACGACGTGTTAGTCAAGGAATGGTAAAAGCGGCTGGTCAGCGTAAATCACGAGGCCGAGTGCGTAGTACTAGCAAGTCTCCGAGCTCAGCTATGTCTGCAACAGATGTGCGTACTGCTCACAGTGAATCATTGGTATCGGAAACAAGTCCAGCCTTGCTCGACAGCATCTTTACGCAGGGTGTGTGGCCTTCATCCGTCTGTGCGGTATCTGAACAGCAGTTACACGAGCCTGTTGCCAGTGATGAGCCGCAAGATTCCATGCCTCCCATCGCTGACGCTATCTTGCAGGCAGTCACGCAAGTTCAAGTAAATGACGCTCTGAAAGAGAGCGCAAAACAGAACTCAGTTAAGTCAGCATCCAAAAGTAAAACTAAGTGGTCAGCCGTGGTGGAGTTGGTGAATTCAGCATGCCGCTCAGCTTCAGCGTATGCAAAAGCGCATAGGTATAATTTCCTGTTTGAAGGGGTTACCGAAGGCGTATTACCGGCAGAGTATCGTGAACGTTACGGATTAACAGCGCAGCAATTTAGGGATTATACCCGCGATATGCAGGTGTCGAGCATCAGGAAACTTTTCTGGGCTAAACATCGTATGCAATGGGCACAATCGTCATTGAGCCTAGATGAGTACATGGCTATCCACCAGCTTAAGACCGCAGATGCCAAACGACAGTTACGCCGTAAACTGATGAGTGCCAAATGGCAAGCACATGCTGAGCGTTATTACCGTGACTATTGGCCGCAAGGTGTATCTGTTGCTGCTTATGCCAAGCTGCATAACGTACCGATAACCAGCTTACGCCGTTATGTGGTGAATTTTTCTCAGGGGCTGATTACCCCAAGTATCCTGTTACGTTGGATGTGATCTTCATTGATACCTACAGCTGCGCGGCGGTTGGTTAACAATCGGGAGATACACTGATGCACTTAAGAAAGCGTAATCGTAAACCACTGCCATCACCGCTACTGTTTTTGTGCGTGGATTATGAACCAAAGACCAAGTACGAATACTGGGTATGGTGGCGTGAACGGTATCGTTATGAGCTCATGAATACTGGAATCAGCATTACCGAGTTTGCTAGGAAGTATCAGCTTTCGCGTAATGCGCTTTATTACCAGCTCAAATGTGCTGGTGGCTATTCAGGGCTTATCCGTGAGTTTTGGGATCTGCACCGTCGCCGTTTTCAACGTTTAAACGAATCGCATGGGGTAACGGTTGATGAATACATTGCACGTTGTCAGCTGACTCATAAAACAGCCAAACGGCAATTGCAGCAAAAGCCGATGGATGAATACTGGCAGCAGCACCATGACAATTACCATCGCAATTACAAACCCTATGGCTACAGCGTAGCGGCCTATGCCGAAGAGCAGGGGGTAGCATCGAGCACGGCACGCCATTACCTGTGTCGGTTTGTAGACCGCAAAGGCAAAGCTCACCGT
>NZ_JBOFRH010000487.1:0-3822 GCF_051650925.1 Plesiomonas sp. | reverse complement strand
ACCAGTGCTGATCGTGGAGCGGTGCGTGATCGCAGCAAACTTGAGGATATGTTCTGATGTCTGACTCAGCGCCCCTTAGCGGGCAACCCTGTGCTGCTGAATATTTACGTGCCGTGCTGCGTGCACCGGTTTATGAAGTGGCGCAGGTTACGCCCTTACAGCCGATGAACAAATTATCCGCCCGCCTTGGCAATACTGTGCTGGTAAAGCGTGAAGATCGCCAGCCGGTACACAGCTTTAAATTGCGTGGAGCTCACGCAATGATTGCGGGGTTAAGTGCAGAACAAAAAGCGGCCGGTGTTGTGGCCGCCTCTGCCGGTAATCATGCGCAGGGGGTGGCGCTATCGGCCAGCAAGCAGGGGGTGAAATCTCTGATTGTAATGCCGCGTACGACCCCTGAGATTAAAGTGGATGCCGTGCGCGGGTTTGGCGGTGAAGTGCTGCTGCACGGCGCAAACTTTGATGAGGCGAAAACCCGTGCCATTGAACTGGCCGAACAGCAGGGGCTGACGTTTATTCCGCCGTTTGATCACCCTGCGGTGATTGCCGGACAAGGCACACTGGCACTGGAGTTATTGCAGCAAGATGCCCACCTTGATCGCATTTTTGTGCCCGTTGGTGGTGGCGGTTTGGCCGCTGGTGTAGCGGTGTTGATTAAGCAACTGATGCCGCAAATTAAAGTCATTGGCGTTGAGGCAGAAGACTCCGCCTGCCTGCATGCTGCATTACAAGCCGGCCAGCCCGTTGATCTGGCGCGGGTTGGCATGTTTGCTGACGGGGTTGCCGTCAAGCGCATAGGTGATGAAACCTTCCGGTTGTGTCAGCAATATTTAGATGATGTGATTACTGTTGATACCGATGCAATTTGTGCGGCAGTCAAAGATTTGTTTGAGGATGTACGGGCAGTGGCAGAACCCTCAGGCGCACTGGCGCTGGCGGGGCTGAAAAAATATGCGCAGCAGCATCAGTTACAGGGTGAGCGGTTGGCGCATGTGCTATCAGGGGCAAATCTTAACTTTCATGGCCTGCGCTATGTCTCCGAGCGTTGCGAGCTTGGTGAACAGCGTGAAGCACTGCTGGCGGTAACGATTCCCGAGCGTAAAGGCAGTTTTTTGCAGTTCTGCCAACTGTTGGGCGGCCGTTCAGTCACCGAATTTAACTACCGATATGCTGATCCGGATCGGGCGGCGATTTTTGTCGGGGTTCGGCTGACCCGAGGTCTGGCCGAGCGTGAAGAGATTGTGCAAGAGCTGCGGGCGGGGGGCTATGATACGGTTGACCTCTCTGATGATGAAGTGGCTAAGTTGCACGTACGCTATATGGTGGGTGGTCGTCCGGCACAACCGTTAACCGAGCGGTTGTACAGTGTGGAGTTTCCCGAGTGTCCGGGGGCGCTGATTAAGTTTTTGCAGATGCTCGGTACGCGCTGGAATATCTCGCTGTTTCACTACCGCAATCACGGTGCCGATTATGGTCGGGTGCTGACGGCGTTTGAGTTGCAACCTGACGATCAGAGCGCGTTTGATCAGCATCTGAATGAGCTAGGTTATGTCGCGCATGATGAAACGGATAATCCGGCATTCCGTTATTTTCTGGCCCGTTAAGATCAATGATTAACATCAATCGCTAACATCAGCTTGTTAACCTTAGCCGCTTACTTTGCAGCGGTTCGGGTGGGGGTTTTCCCCACATTATTGCGGTTATAGCATCTGCCAGAATGCGGCAATTAGCGGCTCATGTAGCCGCTTTTTCTGGGTGCAGACCCCCAGATCAAGCGGTGCAAAACCGCTGATATCTCGCCGCTCTATCCGATCACGCACTGGGCTGTTATCCACCACCACCGTTGGCATGGCTGCGACACCGCAACCGAGCGCCACCATTGAGACAATCGCCTCGTGCCCCGATACAGTCGCATAAATATGCGGATGAGTAATCTGTTGGGCGCGCAACCACTGTTCAATTCTGCGTCTGGCTGGCCCATGTTCGGGCAGAATAAACGGGATCTGCGCCCACTCAGGCTGTGTCTGAGTAGCTAACTCACGCACTCGACAGGGAATGGTCGGAATAATCAGTGCCAGTGCAATTTCCCCCAACGAGGCGAATGCGGCAGATGCCGGTAGCGGCTCAGGGCGTGCTGCAATGGCCAGATCAGCTTCATCCCCCAACACTTTGCTGATTGCATCGGCGGCATCACCGGTGGTCAGTTTAATGTCTACTTTTGGGTAGCGGGCGCGAAAACGGTCGAGGATCTGCGGCAGGTGGCTGTATGCGGCAGTCACCGAGCAGAATAGCCGCAGCTCACCCAGCAAATCATCGGCCTGCGGGTGAACGCTGGTGTGCAGTTGTTGCCACTGTTGCAGAGTCTGCTCGGCAAAACTGCGCATTTTTAACCCCGCATCGGTCAGCGTGACGCTACGGTTATCGCGTACAAACAGCGGTTGCCCGAGCTCCTCTTCTAAGCGCTGGATCTGGCGCGATAAGGTCGACGGGCTAACATGGCAAGCCTGTGCGCTGCGGCCAAAATGGCAGCTATTGGCAAGGTGTAAAAATAGCTTTAAATCGCGTAAATCCATGCGCGCCTCGTGGTCAGATTTCCTTCTGATACCGATAAACTGCGGTGCAGTTCATGTTTCATATCCTGCAATATGGTCTTGTTAATATATCAATTTAAGCAATGCGCGTCTTAGCCTACTATCAAAACAGTAGCGTCAAAAATAGCCGGGTGGAAATCACACCCTAAAGCGTCTGTAACGCCACATAACATGCTTGCACTAAAAACTACTGAATGCGTGTGGGCATGTTGGTTTAATAAAAAAATTTTTTCACCTGACGGTGACAGCCACAGAGCGCTAAATACAGAGAAAAAAGAGAGTATCAGCGCAAAAGGTTAGCCAGTCAGGTTCAACGGAATAATCGGTCAGAGTAAGGGAGCAACACATGACAAACTACTTTAATACCTTGAATTTACGCCAGCAGTTGGCACAGCTGGGCAAGTGTCGTTTCATGCACCGCAGTGAATTTGCCGAAGGCGTCAGCTATCTGCAAGGCAAAAAAGTGGTGATTGTCGGGTGTGGCGCTCAAGGGCTAAATCAGGGCCTGAATATGCGCGATTCAGGGCTGGATGTGGCCTATGCACTGCGTGATGAGGCGATTGCCGAGCAGCGTGCTTCTTGGAAACAAGCTACCGCGAACGGTTTTACCGTTGGCACGTATGCGCAGTTGATCCCACAGGCGGATTTGGTGGTTAACTTAACACCGGATAAACAGCACTCAGCGGTGGTGCAGGCGGTGATGCCGTTGATGAAGCAAGGGGCTGCACTCGGTTATTCACACGGATTTAATATTGTCGAAGTGGGCGAGAAAATTCGTGCTGACCTCACCGTGGTTATGGTGGCACCAAAATGTCCGGGCACTGAAGTGCGTGAAGAGTATAAGCGTGGTTTTGGTGTGCCAACACTGATTGCAGTTCACCCAGAAAATGATCCACGTGGCGATGGCTTGGCGATTGCAAAAGCGTGGGCAGCGGCTACGGGGGGTGATCGTGCTGGTGTGCTGGAGTCCTCTTTCGTCGCAGAAGTTAAATCTGACCTGATGGGTGAACAGACTATTTTGTGCGGCATGTTACAGGCCGGTTCACTGATCTGTTTTGATAAGTTGGTGGCAGAAGGCACTGATCCTGCCTATGCCGGAAAGCTTATTCAGTTTGGCTGGGAAACCATCACCGAAGCGTTGAAACAGGGCGGGATCACATTGATGATGGATCGCCTGTCAAACCCTGCAAAACTGCGTGCTTTTGAACTGTCTGAAAGCATGAAGCAGAGC
>NZ_JBOFRH010000486.1:0-1140 GCF_051650925.1 Plesiomonas sp. | reverse complement strand
CTTCATTCCACAGCGTTTTTCTGATAATCGGGGCTTTTTTACCGAATACTATTCGCGCAACCGCTATCAAATGCTGCTCGGCATTACCGATGATTTTGTACAAGATAACTTCTCTCGTTCACACGCACAGGTGCTGCGTGGTTTGCATTTTCAGGTGCAGCATCCGCAGGGGAAATTGGTGCAGGTGCTACGCGGTGAGATCTTTGATGTGGCTGTTGATTTGCGCCCCGATTCACCCACCTATAAACAGTGGCAAGCGGTAGTATTATCGGCAGAAAGTGGGCAGCAGTTGTGGTTACCGCCGGGGTTAGCGCACGGTTTTGCGGTGCTCTCTGCGCAAGGGGCTGATGTCAGTTACAAATGCACCGCACGTTACCATGCTGGTGATGAAGCTTGTCTGCGCTGGGATGACCCCGATCTGGCGATAGACTGGCCATTAAGCAACCCAATATTGTCGGAAAAAGATCGAGCGGGGAAAACATGGCAACAGTTACACGCATGCGGGTACTGCTGACCGGTGCACGCGGTCAGTTAGGCCGTATGCTGCAAGAGTCCTGCCCGCCAGAGTGGGATCTGTATACGCCAGACTCTGCTGCGCTCGATATCAGCAATCCTGCGGCAGTAGCGCTTCAAATGGCGGCGATTCAACCGCAGGTGATTATTAACTGTGCGGCCTTTACCCATGTTGATGGCGCAGAGCTGCAGCCTGAACGGGCGATAGCGGTAAATCAGCAGGGTGCATATCACCTTGCCTTGGCAGCAAAGCAGTGCGGCGCACAGATGGTACAGGTATCTACCGATTATGTGTTCGGGGCTGATGCACCCGATGCCGACACGCGCCGTGAGGGTTATCCGGAAACGGCACAGCCTAGCCCATGTAACCAGTATGGGCTAAGTAAATGGCAGGCTGAACAGGCCGTATTGCACGTATTACCCTATGCGCTGGTGATTCGTAGTGCATGGTTATTCAGTGAATATGGCCATAATTTTGTGCAGGCGATGCTAAACCTGATAGGGCAGCATGATCAGCAAACGGCAGCCCGCAGCATTGTTGCCGATCAAATTGGTTGCCCGACCTATGCGCGCGATCTGGCGGTAGCTATTGTGCAACTGATACAACAGCCGGCGGAAGGCGGTGTA
>NZ_JBOFRH010000485.1:0-1640 GCF_051650925.1 Plesiomonas sp. | reverse complement strand
CCCGCATAGCGTGTCACGCCGCCTGCGCGCATCAGCATATCAATGACGCTGTCACCGGATTTTAGGCTGTAGGCCCCCGGGGTATTGACCTCACCAAATACTTTTACCGCCCGCTGGGCATCGGCGGCATCACCACTTTTGGACAGCGTTGCGGCGTCAAAATCAATCTGAACATTACCGGTTAACGGTGACGCAGGCACAAAAACGGTATCCAGTGTCTGCAGTGCCGGCATGCTGCTGCTATCACCGGTATCCAGATAGTGTTTGTAGTCAAATGCCAATTTCTGGTTATTACGCTGCACCTGAATATTACTCAGCTGGGCTCCCGGCACCAATCCACCGGCTGATTCCACGGCTAACTGCACATTGGCGTCTTCCGGCAGCTGATAATTGCCCGGTTTGCGCACATATCCCATGACATTAATCAGCAATAAACGCTCTTTGATACTGACACTAAAACCAGAGAGATCTTTGTAGACGGATTTTAAACGTTGCCGAATTTTGTCACTGGCTTGTGGCAAGGTGAGATTGAGTAGGTTGACTTCGCCTACTTCGGGTAAACGCACATTACCCGTGCGGGTAATTTGAAAGGGATTTTCAAATGCACTTTCACCGGGCAAATTAATAAAAATGAGATCGCCCGGTCGCAATTTAATGTTGTCATCGACAGGTTGCGCATACAGCGCAAAAGAGAAAAACAGGGCAATAATCCCGATGCCCGTGAGTTTTAATGTCCGCAGCCACAACATGCCACTCTCCTTGTATGGCGCAAAATTACAGCAATGACCACTTACTGAGTGTATATCCCGCTGATTTTCCGCATCCTGTTTTTTGTTGTAATTGGTTCAGATCACTGGTGGTTTGTTGGATATTTTTATCCAGTCGGTCAATATTATATAAGGTATCGTACCACAGGCGGGCATGCAGCTCGCGATGGATTAATATACTCTGTTGGTCCAATTGCATCAGCCGACCGGGCATGCATTGCTGCAATTGCGGTCGAATTACATGGAGTTTATTTTCGACCTCTTTGTTATAGGCAATAATTTTCTCGATATTGTGACGGTTATCCGGAGAATCATAGGGCGAAGGTAATTGTGTCGGCCGCCGTTCAGCCATCCCGCCAACGCCGTGGGGAGGCCACTGGGAACATCCGGTGGCCAGTAACAAAAAAAACAGCGCTAACCCACGACATTGATAGTATTTCATTTGGCGTTCCTGCAAAACAGCGCATTAAAGTGTTGTGGAACGAATGGATATAATTATTAATTATAAATAAAATTTTAATTATTCATTATTGGCCATAATAAACTCCTTCAACGAGCTGTAGCAGTGTAAGGTGTTATCGATATGCAGCAGTTTAAGCAATTCTCGTGGCTGACCGTTATCACAAATCAGTGCCAGATCATAATTTTTAGCTTTTAATCGCTTATATAAAAACACCAGCGCGCCAATGCCGGATGAATCAATAAAATGCACCTCACTCAGATCCGCCAACACGCTGCTTTCACGCACGGCTAGCGTTTCAAATACATCACGATGTTCGCTGACAAACAGCGCATCCAGCTCGCCGGTCAGCGTAACCACTTGCCAGTTATTAAGGGTATACATCATCGGTTTCATGGTGTTGTCCTGCCTTG
>NZ_JBOFRH010000484.1:0-1948 GCF_051650925.1 Plesiomonas sp. | reverse complement strand
CCGGTCTTGAAAACCGGCGACGCGAAAGCGTTCGTGAGTTCGAATCTCACCTCCTCCGCCACTTTGGGTTCTAATCCTGCTTAATCTCTTGTTTAAATCCTTTCGCTTTATATTCCCAATAAATATCTATTATTCTAACTCTGTTTCACTCTATTTTTCTGTATTTATAGCCAACTGACATCATCATATCGTCAATACGAACACGGGCGTGCGGCTTAAAAATAGCCATAAAAAAACGCACCTCAGTATGCATTGATACCATAAGGTGCGCAGGTAAAGCGATAAACTGTTTTCGAATGGAAATCAGAACAACTGTGTTACTTCATTACCATTGACCGACAGCATGCCATCATGAATAGTCACCGCGGTATTGAGTTTACCCTCAGCTTGCGTTACCCAACCTTGGCTGGAGAATTGCAGTAACATCAGCAACATCTGGGGCTGCTTCATAAAGACTTTCTCATCAACACTCAGTTGCGCATCGGCAGTCAGTGGTAAAAGCAGTGCATCCCAGTCTGTCGGGGTTGCACGATCGGCAGGAAGTTGCATAACACCTTTGCCTTCAAGCGCACCCTCACCAATCTTGGCACTGAGTTTATTGATCGAAAGTGTCACACCTTTTCCTAGCAACTCAAGTAAGACCGCCTGAGCCTGCTGCTCTGTCATCTCTGTTTTACTGGCCGCACGCTGTAACGCTTGCTTATTCAACCCAGTAACGGTGGTATTGAGCACGACATCACTCACCGAAAAGTGTGTCGGTTTTTGCAGAGCATATTCACCCAATGTGACATCTAAACTAAAATCGAGGTTGTTACCGCTGTTTTTCTGATCAGTGATCACTTTCATATCACTGACCGACATCTGGCCTTGTGGTGTCTGGCTATTAATAGATTTAATAGCAATATTGTTCGTTCCAAACCACAAGCCATCTATCTGTTGCTGTGAGGCTTGTGCGTCTATCGCCCCGACCGTAAATGTTGTGCCTTCGGTACTGACTAATTCACCGCCCTGCCACTGACTGTTCCACGCTAAAGTTTCCTGCTGTGGGTTAAAAGTGACCGTGCCTGAGGCCGGTTGCAGCGTAATATGATTACCTGCATCTTTTGCTTCCACCAGCCCTAAAGAGAACTCACTGTTGACATTGCTGCCTAACGTGTAGGATGAGTGCATAGAAAACGGCAATGGCTTACCGCTGAGTTTTTCAATTTCCGCGACCACACCTTCAGACAGCAGACGGGTATCAGCCTGAATATGCAGTGGCCATAAAGTCACGGCATTATCTGCAACAATTTCAACCGGCCCGACAGCAGCATTTTGATCAGCACCGGCAGCCTGTGGCTCAACCACCCATTTCACGTTGATGTTACGGCTAAACAATGTGCGTGATGTTTCGGTGATCGTAACGGATTTATTATCCTGCAATTGTGTTTTGACCTGTGCCAATTGCTGATCAAACGTGTATGCCGTGTAGTATTGAAGCCCCCCTGCAACCGCAATTGCAGCCAAACTTAGCCCGATTACGGTTCCCTTTACATTTGCCATTCTGCTCTATCCTCAAGGATTGCTTAATGTGTTATACCATAGCATGATTTTATCTTGTATTAAGCCTCTGCGTACGTTTAAGCACGGGCAGTTATCATGTTTTATCCTGCTTAAAATCTGAAGGAATAACAATAATGACAACAGCATACCAAAATGCTGAAGCGGTATTTACCCGCCTACACCGCT
The DNA here is from genome assembly GCF_051650925.1 of Plesiomonas sp. NCBI lineage: Bacteria > Pseudomonadati > Pseudomonadota > Gammaproteobacteria > Enterobacterales > Enterobacteriaceae > Plesiomonas > Plesiomonas sp. The sequence goes on along the minus strand of NZ_JBOFRH010000484.1, from coordinate 220 downwards.
TTGCTCATCTCAACGCAATATGCGGTTGGGATCAACACACCATGATGCCAACTCAGGGAAATACAGCACGCTCTGAAGCGTTGGCCGAGCTCGATGTATTGATGCATGAAACCCTCACCGCCCCTCAGGTTAACGAATGGCTGACACATGCCGAACAGGAAACACTGAACGATACGCAACGGGCAAATTTACGGGAGATGCGGCGTAGTTGGTTGGCGGC
>NZ_JBOFRH010000483.1:0-1249 GCF_051650925.1 Plesiomonas sp. | reverse complement strand
GCCACCATGAATAACTGGCGAATACTGTCGTCAAAAGTAAATACAAACAAATCAGTCATGTGCCCGAACAGTGTGATAAACGAAAAAATCACACCGCCAATCACAGGCGCAGGAATAAAATATTTACTAAACAGTGAGACACGCTTTTCAAAATAGCGTCCAACCAGCAAAACCAACACTGCTGTCATCAGTGTGGTTATCATCGATAACGAAATTACATGCATTCAGAAAAATCCTATTTTTTTATTTTCGTGATAGCCGAAATCCGGCTTAAAACCCTTTCCTTCTTAAAGTAAAAACCGTCGGTTTTATATCAATGCAGAGCGGGTACTCTGTTTAAGCGCTATGCTTCATGTTCAGGCTCTGAATAGCTGTAAAATGCGTTGATAACCTCAGCGCTGGCGGATAATTTACCGTGAGATGGAAAGCTCCGAGCGCAATGCCACTGCGTCTCACAAGCTATCGTCTATTGTGCATATCAGTCACAATCAATCCATGCTAAATCTGTTTCGCAAATTATATTGTGGTTATAATTTGCAACAAACAGTCATACTCATCTCAGCGGGCTAATTGACTTCATTTATCCGCTCGCTTGCCGCATTACTACTGTATTATCCATTCTGTGACCATGTGCCTTTTTTTTCACTAAAAACAACCACATTCACCGTCTCGCTCATTAACGATGAGCAAAACCCGTTTATTAACGCCCCAATAAAACCACGTATTTCCAAAATGCCGCCTTGAAATAACACGGATATTTTCTGGCTTGGCACTTTTTTCGCACTTTTATTGGGCCTTACCTGCACAGAATTTACGCAATACAAGAGCATAGCCTTTTGTATTATAACATAAAGTTTACGAAACCTCTAATCAGGAACAAAAAGACCCTGAAGCACCTCGCAGATTTTCCCGCAAACCAGCGGCGATAAGCACGCTCACCGCCTGGCACTAAACCGTAGAGAGCGATACCTTATCAGTGATTTTATTTTGCGCGATTGCAGTAACATCTTTGCTGCGCAAACGTTTTCCTTTTATAATCAGCCACGCTTTTCAGGACTGAATCTCTTTTTCTGCCATATAAGGGTTATTTCACCATGTTAGGAACTGCACTGCGTCCGTCGGCCACGAAAGTGATGTTGTTAGGTTGTGGGGAACTGGGCAAGGAAGTGGCAATTGAATGCCAGCGGCTCGGGATTGAAGTTATCGGCGTTGATCGTTATTCCGATGCTCCCGCAATGCAGGTGGCGCA
>NZ_JBOFRH010000482.1:0-1132 GCF_051650925.1 Plesiomonas sp. | reverse complement strand
ACTTGCTGAATTTTATCAATAATCAACTCTTGCGGATTAGCAGTAATAGCTCCCTCACGCACGCGTTTGAATTGCTCGGGCAAATATTGGCTGAGCAAAGGCAGTGGGATATCGACACCAGACAAATTATCAAATAATTTATTTTGCGCCTCATTAACGGCATCATCCGGCCAATAATACCGAATGCGGTCACTAAAACTGTATATCCGTGAGAATCGCTGCTGCTGACGATTGCCGTGATAATATTTTTCCCAATGGTTAGGGTTTTCTCGCATGCAATTTTCGAGGCGTTCACGCAGATTAGAAGTCTGGGATTTGACAACCAACTCCTCTTCTATTGCACAAAGGTTAAATAATGCCTCTCGCATAGCAAACGTTAATGCGGGCCCAACTTTTAATATTGCAAAGTGATCTTGAACTAACTCTTTATACGCTAATTCAGTCTGGTAATCGGTAGAATGCGCCTCAAAAATCATGTGTGGGTATTCATTTACCACTTGGCTTAATTGCGCAGCTTTATCTCTTTCATAATCGATAACACCAGTATGGTTAAACTCAACCCCTGGTTGGACTACGAGGGCAATCACTCGCTCCCAACAATCCGCAATACCGGCATGCTGAAAAGCCTGCAAGTGATACTCAATGGTTGTACGCGCATCTTGTGGCGAAGTGACACTCAATTCATCTTCAACCTCGGCAGCACCACCCGGCACCGGCACTTCAGTACCAATCACATAGACAAGATCGCTTTGCCCAAAAATCTCTTTGGCCGTTTGCTCTGCAATTTGTGCCAAACACGCGGCGCGCTGAGCGACAATGGCGTCAGTTAATGGGGTAGGATCACCAGCACACGACATACTGCAATCGAGGTGGATTTTTTTAAATCCGGCAGCTACATAAGCTGCAATCAAATCTTCGGCATGGCGCATCGCCTCTTCTGCTGGCTGCGTTTGCCAACGATTAGGACCAAGATGATCCCCACCTAATACTAAGCGTGCTAATGGAAATTGATATTGCTGCGCTTTCTGTACCACAAAGTCACGAAAATCAGCCGGAGTCATGCCGGTATAACCACCAAACTGGTCAACCTGATTCGATGTCGCTTCAATTAATAAAATTGAATTATCATTCA
>NZ_JBOFRH010000481.1:0-4758 GCF_051650925.1 Plesiomonas sp. | reverse complement strand
TATTTTAGCTATCAACTCACGTTCTGTTGGTAATCGATATAAATCATAAGCTTTACCAATGTTGGTAACATCGTTTTTCTCGCTATTGTTTAATGTTTTTGGTAATTCTCCGTTGAGACACTGCTCAATCAATTTATTTTGCTCTTGTTGATTATTGCATTGAGTGAGAAATGCCTCTATTGAGTCTTTCCCCGCTAAATGCATAAAAGTATTATTCCCCGTTCCATCAAAAAATACACCAATACGCAGAGTGCCCAACTTATAACCTTTTACCTCAATGACATAAGAGTGATTAGTGATAAAACGGGGTGTTTGAGCTTCTCCGGCGTTGTGCCCTTTCGGTAACGTTTTTTCCGGTTGAGTAAGGCAAAGATCACCGGTAGTAACTTTACAGTGCTCGCGTTTGATGCCGGTGTACCCTGACAAATAATCGGTATAGGCAGGAATTTGGCTGGTTTGCCCTTCTTTTAATGTTTCGCGCGATTGTGCCATTTTTAGCCAAGGCTGTGTCTCTAACTTGACAGTCACAGGCCCAACTGCAAACCCCCATACCTGTATTGGGCTATCTGTTAGCGTTACTGTTTTCGTCATTCCGGTACTGTCAGTCAGTATGGCTTTTTGCCCAGAAAAGGCATGGTTATTCTCATCGCGAATATCAAGCTCTATCCAGCGATCATATTTTTCACAGGGAATGCAGTAAGGGTCAGAGGGCATCATACAACTCCTGTGAATATGCAGTATTTATTCAGCCAATGTTTAACAAAAGTGAGTTCGTTATCGCTTAACATTAGGGGTGTTTGGATAGCATCGAGCGGCATATTTATTTGTAAGGCAAGAGTTGCTGCTACTACACCGTCTCGGATATCACCGTCTAAACCATCAAGATTGGCTCGCTGTAATACCGCAGCAATTGTGGTTTGAGGATCGGTGTGGCGAGTCATTATCGGCTCTATACGTTGCCATAAGTGGCGATAAAGTGTGTAAACATGACGGGCTTCATCATACAAGTGTGCTAAATGCTGGGGTTGAATGCGAAACCAAGGTGATATTTGGGGGATAAACTCATAGTCGGGGCTACGTAGCCAGCCTTGTGCATTGCCCCATAATCCAGAGCAAGGGCCTAAGATCTGATCTCGTTCGGTCTGGCTCATCGCCGCGAACATTTTTGGGAAGAGGCGTGGGTCTGCATAACGTAGCCACATGACTTCACCGTTTCGGGCGACTTCAATCAGACTTTGCCAATGCTGACGTACGATTTCTACAGTGGCATAACTGGTGATATAAAAGCCACTGAGCGGCAAAACATGATTAACAAAATCGGTAGAGGGAAAGGGTAACAGCCAAGGGCCTTGCTCTGCGTGATCAGCAAACGCGGTGGTGGCGAACAGTGGGTAGGCATCTTTCCCGCCAGTATCATAAAAGCGTGCGACAGCCGTGGTATCAAGCGTGGCATCAATAATTGCAAATAACGAGTCTTGTCGCTGGTTGCACCATGAATCAAAAGTATCAAAACTCATGCTTTACTTCCCTTTGGTGCTTGTGAGCATGATTTAACCAAGGGAGCCATTGACGCCATGCTTTTTTGAATGGCGACTGCGGGGATAGTGGCTGGCGGTGGTGTTGGCACGCTGACATCACCAGGCAGTGCTGGCATCTGGCCTGCCCAGCCTGAACCCATACCCGCTTCGCCACCGGAGTTCATCTTGATGGTTGGGCCGCTGATAGTGACACCTTCAGCATCAATTTTGACAAAGCTTCCACCGACTTTAACGGTGATCTCTGAACCGGCTTCGAGCACAATTTTGGCGCCAGATTTAATATGCACTTCGTGCCCGGCTTGCATCAGCAATGATTGCCCAAGTTTTTGATGCATTGTGTTATCCACAGTCAGTGAATAATCAGCCTTGATGTGGTCACGTTTTTCACCATTAACGGTCAGGTGATCATCGGCTTTGATACGGGTTAAGCGCGTGTTATCAATAGTAGTATGTTGATCGTGCTTGATGTGCCATGCAACATCGTGCTGGATCAGTAAGTTCAGATCTTTTTGCCCATGAATGTAAATCTCCTCTTGGCCGGCCTGATCGTCAAAACGCAGCTCATTAAAACCTTGCCCCTGATGTGTATCGGTGCGCAGCACCGTTCGGGTTTTGTGGGCGGGCAAAGCATAAGGTGGGCGGTTGGTGGCGTGATAAGTGCGGCCTGTGACCACCGGCTGATCAGGGTCACCTTCTAGAAAACTGACAATCACCTCGTGGCCAACCCGTGGAACGGTAATCATGCCGTATTGCCCGCCAGCCCAACCTTGTGATACCCGTACCCAACATGAGCTTTGATCATCGCTTGCGCCGTATCTATCCCAGGGGAATTGCAGTTTTACCCGCCCGTGCTCATCGCAGTAAATCTCTTCCCCTTGTGGCCCGACGACAGTCGCCATTTGTGGGCCATCGACTTTCGGTTTATACGGCATTAATGCGCGCCACGGTGTTTGCGCGTTGATTACATGAAAGGTGTTGTAATACACCGTTGGGCCGTTGCCGCCTTCCTCTTCTAACGCTTGCGGCTGTTTACCCGTGTGGGTAATGCGCACCACTTGCCATTTAGTATTCAGGTTGCTGCTTGGGTGTTCACTCAAGGTAAATATCAGCCCCGGCATTAACTGAGGGGCATTGGCCTGACCTTCAGCGGTTGCGGCATCAGCACGTAAGGCCTCAAGACGATAGGCGGTGAAGGCTTGGCCGCTTGAGTCTTGTTTAAATCGTCCCGGAAAATCAAAATGCGGATAGTGATTATAGGGGGAGTGATGGCGCTGATGTTTCAGTGCAGAGCGTTGTTTGCTGTGTGATAGAGCGTAATCCGGTGTTTTAAAACTGTAATCTTTCAGCGTGACTTCAGTGGTACGAATATTTTCGGCATAGCTAAAACGGCGAACAAAAGGACCATGTTGTAAGCTTTGATTAGCAGGATTAAAGAACAGATCTGGCCCTTGCTGCAAGGCAGTTGTATTGTCAGAAAATATAACGCGATGCGTATTTTTTTCAAATTCGTGATAACAGAAAATACCCTCTTCGGCAGCCAAACGCTGAATAAAAGCAAGGTCACTTTCACGATACTGTACACAGTACTCCCGAGGTGCATGCTGATCTTTCAGTGCAAAGGCGTACTCGGTAACCCCCGACTCTTGCAGCAAAATGCTGATAATTTGCTGTGGCGTTTGCTGCTGAAAAATACGGGCATTGTGGCGTAAAGAGAGCCGCCATAGGGCCGGTTGTACCTGCAGTGAGTAACGGGTACGCCGAAATCCGGTTTCCCCTTGTGAAAATTGGTTAGCAACACCGCTGATACGGCGTTGTAGTGCACCGTTAAACCAAATCAACAACTCACAAGGCTTTTCGAGTACCGCCGCAAAATCAATGTCAGGCCGTGAGCTTGCCAGTTCAAGATGGAGTAGAAATGGGCTACTCAGTGCTTCATCCAATGAGAACTCCGCAACAGCAAAGGTGTTTTCCGGCAGCGTACCGACAGTCAAGGTAAACTGTAGCCCTGTTTGATTGGCCATTCATCGCTCCTTGATGATGCTTTGCCATACTGCCGACAGTCCGGTTCAGTGGTAAAGCAAAAAGCTCCGGTCGCCAGCCGCGGCCGAAGCGATATGATGGCAGCCAATAGCGGTTGCCCGTGATATACACCCTTGCAGCAAAATATCCCGATATACTGGGGGGATAGCGATTATCAGGGGCAATACGTGTGGTTAGGCCTCAATAGGTGCGCGCCAGTCATCAGCCCCTGATGTTCCGGCTACGGTGTGTTCCCAGTCAATTTTGCGGTAAGCCATTGAGACTTGAATCAGTTGGGTAAAATCAGACTTAATCGGGTCTTGGCAGTGTGGCATTTGGCAGTCAATATCAACGATGGTGGCATCCGTCAGTAGGGTAGAGAAGAAGTGCTCTTGTTTACCTTCTACCGACGTGCGATACCATTTTAAGGTCACTTTTGGCAGCATTTCGCCAGAGGCCAGTGCGTTATACATCAGCGGAACTGCTTTATTGAGCGCAACGGTGAACTGAAATGGTTTGTGAACACGTTGCCCTGCTGGCTGGCCTGATTGTGGATCTGTCGGCACAGTAACAATATGCTTAAACTCTTGTACCAGCATTTCATCTTCGTGCCCTTGCACAAAAATATTCCCGACTGAATCCGCTGTAAAAGCACCGGCGGTGATGTTGCCCTGTGTTTTACCATCGATAGAGATATAGCATGGGGTTGGCATGGGGGGTTCTCCTGTTAGAAAAAGGTTCATTCCAACAAGAGAGGGCAACTTTAATGCCAATATTTAATGTTGTTATAAATCAATGTCTTATGATTTCCATGGTGTACTGGTGCCGTGTTTTTCAGCAAAAATTTGCGTAAACAGTGCAGATCAACCAGCAAAAGTTGCATAAAAAGTGAAATAGTCTGAACAGTGAGCGAAATTCTGCGTAGGTAGAGGGTTATATGGTTTTATATTGAGCGCGTTTTACAGCGTGATTCAGTCGTCTTAGTCACCACTTTAGTAACCATTTAGCACCGAACTATAGCAACAATTACCGAACCTAATAAAACAAAAATCCCCACAAATGTGAGGATTTTCAATAAATTAAAATCAATATAAAACAGTGTAAAACATCACTCTATATTCTGAATCTGCTCACGCATTTGTTCGATCAGCACTTTCAGCTCAATACCGCTGGCGGTGACCTCGGCATTGATTGATTTTGA
>NZ_JBOFRH010000480.1:0-13737 GCF_051650925.1 Plesiomonas sp. | reverse complement strand
AGCTGAATATCAAGTAACACCAGATTGTATTTATCTGGCTGATACAGCTGTAAAGCCTGCTCGCCAGTCATGGCCACATCCAGCGAATGGCCCAGTTTTTCCAGTACAGAACGGGCCACCACCACGTTTAGCTCAATATCCTCAACCAATAGAATATGGAGAGGGGAAATAGGTGCTGGTGTATTTTGGGTTTCTGTAGCGGGTGTTTGCAGCTCTTTACAGCTAATTTCCAGCGTAAAACAAGAGCCAGTGTTGAGTTCACTGGTCACATGAATATCTCCCCCCATCATCTGAGCAAGGCGGCGCGATACTGCCAATCCGATCCCTGTTCCGGTTGGATTTAAACGGCCATCTTGCCCCTTCACCTGATAATACATGGCAAAAATTTTATCAATTTCAGCCGCAGGAATCCCCACACCGGTATCTTGTACCGAGAAACGCAGCAGAATGCTGTCATGTTGGCGCTCGGCGCTGAGGGTCAGGGTTACGCCACCTTCTTGGGTGAATTTCATGGCATTGCCAATTAAATTCCACAATATTTGCCGTAAACGCGTACCGTCAGCTTCAATCCAATCTGGCAGTGGTTCGTGGCGAACAAGATGAAATTTAAGACCTTTTTGTTCGGCAAGTAAACCAGAGAGATTCTCAAGATCGCTGATTAATCCGATAAAATCGGTTGGCTTTTTAAACACCTCTAATCGGCGGCGATCAAGCTTATCCATATCAATAATATCATTGAAGATATGGCCGAGTGTTATCGCACTAAGGTGGATAGTTTTCAGGTATTTATGCTGTTCTGTGGTTAGCTCAGTATCAAGTAGGATCCGGCTTAAACCGACAATACCATTGAGAGGAGTACGCAGCTCATGGCTGACCGTTGAAATAAAGGTTGTTTTGTCACGGCTGGCTTTCTCTTGTGCCTCCTGATAGCGCTTTCGTTCCGTGATATCACGGCCAAACCCCATCAGACCTCGGCGCACCCCTTGTCTGTCATAAAAGGGTACTTTTCGCAGCTCAAAGCAGGCTTTACGCCCGTCAGGATAATCAAGCCACTGTTCATAAGTTAACGGCATATTGTGCTGAAAGACATCGGCATCGGTTTCGACAACCTTATTGGCAACATCTTTGCTATAGACATCCCACGGCGTTAGGCCAATTAGCTGCTTTTCCACCTTACCAGCGAGTAACTCCATAGCGCGGTTACAGCCTGAAAATTGCCCCTGTTCGTTACGGTAATAGACCAGATCGGGTGAGGCATCTAAAAATGAACGCAGTAGCGCCCCTTGCTGTGCGAGCTGAATTTGTGCCTGTTCGCGTTCGTAGACCTCGTTCTCTAGATCTTCCATGGCAATTTGGCGGGCATGTTCAGCTTTGCAGCGCTCTTCATTTTCAAGGCTCAATTGCTGAATTTTCTCCTGCAACTGTGCATTAAGCTGTAAATCACGCTCACGCATCTCTTCCAATTTACTGACAACATTGGCCAGCCGTTGCCGTGATTCCTCTTGCTGCTCAACCACTACAGAAAGAAAGTAGACCGCCCACGGCGTGATCAGTAATCCAAAGAAAACCGAGCGCACAACATCAATGCCATGCACTGAGCCTTGTAAAAACAGGGTGACGCCAATCTGCACCACTAATGCTAGCGCCACCAGTACTGTCGCCAGCAAAATAGAAAACCGGACAATTCCCAGTTTGACCATCAAATCGACATAATATTGCGCCAGGATTTTTATCCGGTTCATACACCATCCGTAGAAAAAGAGCGTGAGATCTCATCTTACTGTGAGTTGGCACTACACTCCACCTTGACGTGTTTCACCTGTTCGTATCATCACAGGATAGGATAACAATATGGCTTGGTAGATAGCAGAGAGTCGGCTGCGCAGTCGTTTATCAGTAAATATAACCTTATAAGTAAAGACTTACTTTTTCTGCGCTCGCAGGAAAGATTGACCCAATGCTGAGCCTTGCGGACCGCGTTCACAAAGCAACCGATTTATTTCAACCATCCCTGTCCAGCGGTTTTCACACCACAACGGCGCTAGCAGTGTCGGCCTTCGGGCACTGGCTGATACGCGGTGATAAATAATGTCATGCGGGGTGTGGCGGATCATCTCAGCAGCGATATCCGCATATTCAGTCAGTTCTATCGCCTGCTGGCGGCCAGCGGCCCATGCTTTGGCCATGGTACTGCCACTGACAATATGCAGCGGGTGCAGCTTGATGCCGTCAGTTCCGGCGTTAATCACCTGTGCTAGCGTGTTCAGGCAATCGGCTTTTGTTTCGTGCGGTAGCCCGACAATTAAGTGAGTACACACTTTCAATCCGCGAGCGCGTGCCGCCTGAGCGGTATGTACATAGCTGGCAAAATCATGGCCACGGTTGATTCGTTTTAACGTCTGATCCTGTGCCGATTGCAAACCGAGCTCTAGCCAGATTTCATACCCTTGTTGCTGATAATCAGCCAGCAGATCAAGTACCGCATCTGAAACGCAATCGGGGCGGGTTCCAACACAAAGCCCTACAATATCAGCTTGTTGTAATGCCTCTTCATACATGCGCTTTAACAAACACAGCTCTGAATAGGTGCTGGTATAGGCTTGAAAATAGGCCAGATAGCGTTGTGCCCGATGGATTTTTTTCGCCTGTGCCGCCACCTGATCGGCAATAGACTGATACTGCGCATTCTCATCAGAAAATGAGGCGACATTGCAGAATGTACAACCACCACGGCCGAGTGAGCCATCACGATTGGGGCAGCTAAAACCACCGTGCAAGGTTAGTTTGTGGATTTTTTCACCGTAGCGCTGGCGCAGATCACCGCCAAACATATTCACCAATTCGTGCAGCTGCATTGCTCTGTTCCGCCCAACATAAAGCGGCTCAGATTACAGGTTTTGTTACTTCTCTGTAATGATACGGATCAACCCCAATTCATCCGACTAAAAACATTTTAATACCTCTTTGTAGGATGAAAGACAGGTTTTGCTTTTGGAATAAAAAGTCATTTTTAATTGATAATTATTCGAAGTGTGCTTTTGTTAAAAAATAGACGGTTCAGTTATTTTTCCATTAGGGTTAACACTTATCTTTATCCCTTGAATGCTAAATAAATAAGCAATAATCATTAAAAGTAAGCCTCTTTACAGAAGGATATTGTAGTGGATAGTTGAAAAAAACGATCCTCTGCTACTAAGGCATTGCGGTATACCCTCGGTGGGTTGCGGCAGTGAAGTGACTTATGCCAGTGCAACTTCATGAATAATAAAATAAAGGGGAAAAAATTAACCTTGTCGAGCATGTTGCGAATCGATTACACAATGTTTGACCTATGTAACATTTATCGTTAATTTGAGAAGTCGATTGGAAGCGATTCGGCAAAAAGCGACATCGCCATATTTATGCAGAGTATTTTGTCGTTGGGTTAAGGCAAGGGAGGAAGGCAATCATGCTGTACGATTCATCCCAGGAACGGGATAACTGTGGCTTTGGGCTTATTGCCCACATAGAAGGTGAGCCCAGCCACAAGGTAGTGCGTACCGCGATTCACGCATTAGCCAGAATGCAGCACCGAGGGGCGATTTTAGCCGACGGTAAAACCGGTGACGGCTGTGGCTTATTAATGCAAAAACCGGAACGTTTTTTCCGTATGGTTGCTGAAGAGCGTGGCTGGCACTTGGCAAAGAATTATGCCGTTGGCATGTTCTTTTTAAGTACAGACCCTGTTAAAGCCGCAATCGCGCGTCAAATTACAGAGGAAGAATTACAACGAGAAACCCTCTCTGTGGTTGGCTGGCGTGTCGTGCCGACAAACCCTGATGTACTCGGTGAAATTGCACTGGCTTCACTGCCGGTGATTGAACAACTGTTTGTTAACGCACCGGCAGGCTGGCGACCGCGTGATGTTGAGCGCCGCCTGTTTGTAGTGCGCCGCCGAATTGAAAAGCGCATTCAAGATGACAAAGATTTTTACGTCTGCAGCTTATCAAATCTGGTCAATATCTATAAAGGGCTGTGTATGCCCTCGGATTTGCCGCGTTTTTATTTAGATCTGGCCGATTTGCGAATGGAGTCGGCTATTTGCTTATTCCATCAACGTTTTTCAACCAATACCGTACCGCGTTGGCCGCTGGCCCAGCCGTTCCGCTATCTGGCACATAACGGTGAAATTAATACCATTACGGGTAACCGCCAATGGGCACGCGCACGGGCTTATAAATTCAATACCCCGCTGATCCCTGATCTGCAAACTGCAGCCCCTTTTGTCAATGAAACTGGCTCAGATTCTAGCTCGCTCGACAACATGTTAGAGCTATTCTTAAGCGGCGGGATGGATCCTTTCCGCGCAATGCGTCTGTTGATCCCACCGGCATGGCAGAATAATCCGGATATGGATGACGATCTGCGCGCTTTCTATGACTTTAACTCAATGCACATGGAACCGTGGGATGGCCCGGCCGGTGTGGTGATGTCAGATGGCCGCTACGCTGCGTGTAACCTTGATCGTAACGGTTTGCGTCCTGCACGTTATGTGATCACCACCGATAAATTGATCACCTGTGCATCAGAGGTGGGGATCTGGGATTACCAGCCCGATGAAGTGGTTGAAAAAGGGCGTGTTGGCCCCGGTGAACTGTTGGTGATCGATACCCGTTACGGGAAGATCCTGCATTCGCTGGAGATCGATAACGATCTAAAACAGCGTCATCCGTATAAAGAGTGGATGGAGAAAAACGTTAAGCGTTTGATCCCGTTCGAACAGTTGCCAGATGATCAAGTCGGCTGCCGTGATCTGAATGATGATCAGCTTGCCACCTATCAAAAGCAGTTCAACTACAGCAATGAAGAGCTGGATAATATCCTGCGCGTACTGGGCGAAAATGCGCAAGAAGCAGTTGGCTCAATGGGGGATGATACCCCGTTTGCCGTGTTGTCGACTCAATCTCGCGGTATTTATGACTACTTCCGCCAGCAATTTGCGCAAGTAACGAACCCACCGATTGATCCGCTGCGTGAAGCACATGTTATGTCACTGGCGACCTCAATTGGCCAAGAGATGAACGTGTTTTGTGAGGCAGAAGGTCAGGCGCATCGGGTCAATTTTAAATCCCCGATCCTGCTTTACTCTGACTACCACCAATTGCTTTCGTTGGATGATAAATTCTACCGGCATACGCCGATGGATATCACCTTTGATCCGCGCGAAAAAGATCTTAAGCAAGCGGTGTGTGATCTGTGTGATCAGGCCGAACAGCATGTGCGTAGCGGTTCTGTGCTGCTGATGCTCTCTGATCGGGCCATTACACAAGATCGTTTACCAATTCCTGCGGCGATGGCCGTTGGTGCGCTACAAACCCGTTTGGTCGACAACAATTTGCGCTGTGATGCCAACATCATTGTTGAAACCGCCAGTGCGCGTGATCCGCACCATTTTGCCGTGCTGCTTGGGTTTGGTGCTACGGCGGTTTACCCGTATCTGGCCTATGAATCACTGGCAAAACTGGCCGATGACGGTGCAATTGATAAACCTTACCGTACATTGATGCTGAACTACCGTAACGGCATCAACAAAGGTCTGTATAAGATCATGTCAAAAATGGGGATCTCAACCATTGCTTCTTACCGCTGCTCGAAGCTGTTTGAAGCGGTCGGGATCGCCTCTGAGGTTGTTGATCTCTGTTTCCACGGTGTACCGAGCCGTATTGAAGGCGCTGATTTTAGTGATTTCCAGCAAGACCTGAGCAATTTAGCCCGCCGCGCGTGGCTAAAACGCAAGCCGCTTGAACAAGGGGGCCAGCTAAAGTATGTGCACAACAGCGAATATCACGCCTACAACCCTGATGTGGTGCAAACACTGCAACAGGCTGTGCACTCAGGCAAGTTTAGCGATTATCAGCGTTATGCTGATTTGGTGAACCAGCGTCCGGTTGCCACACTGCGTGATCTGCTGCAAGTCACACCAAAGGGTGAAACCGTAGCACTTGAGCAGGTTGAACCGGCTACCGAGCTATTTAAACGCTTTGATACTGCTGCAATGTCAATTGGTGCATTAAGCCCCGAAGCGCATGAATCACTGGCGGTTGCGATGAACACCCTCGGTGGTTTTTCTAACTCGGGTGAAGGTGGTGAAGATCCGGTGCGCTTTGGCACCAATAAAGTCTCACGAATCAAGCAAGTGGCCTCAGGCCGTTTTGGGGTTACGCCGCACTATCTGATGAATGCTGATGTGATTCAGATTAAAGTCGCGCAAGGGGCGAAACCGGGTGAAGGGGGCCAGTTGCCGGGCGATAAAGTGACGCCGTACATTGCAAAACTGCGTTACTCGGTGCCGGGTGTGACCCTGATCTCTCCACCACCGCATCACGATATCTATTCGATTGAAGATCTAGCACAGCTAATTTTTGACTTAAAGCAGGTTAACCCAAAGGCACTGATTTCGGTCAAGTTAGTTTCTGAACCGGGTGTCGGCACGATTGCCACGGGTGTTGCAAAAGCCTATGCCGATTTGATCACAATTGCCGGTTATGACGGCGGTACCGGTGCAAGCCCGTTAGCCTCGGTAAAATATGCGGGCTGTCCGTGGGAACTCGGCTTGGTTGAAACCCAGCAGGCACTGGTTGCCAATGGTTTGCGGCATAAAATTAGACTGCAAGTCGATGGCGGTTTAAAAACCGGTCTTGATATTATCAAAGCGGCGATTTTAGGTGCGGAAAGCTTTGGTTTTGGTACGGGCCCAATGGTCGCGCTGGGTTGTAAATACTTGCGTATTTGTCACTTAAATAACTGTGCAACGGGTGTTGCAACACAAGATGAAAAACTGCGCCGTGATCATTACCACGGCCTACCTGAGCGGGTGATTAACTACTTCCAGTTTATCGCAGAAGAGACTCGTCAACTGATGGCGCAGCTTGGTGTCACACAACTGGTTGATTTAATTGGCCGTACTGATTTACTGACCGAAATTGACGGTATCAGTGCGAAACAAAATAAACTCGATTTATCAGCACTGTTGGTGACCGCCAAGCCACATCCCGGCAAGGCGATGTACTGTACCGAGGGCAATCCGCCGTTTGATAAAGGTGAGCTGAATACTCAGTTGTTGCAACAAGCACAGCAGTGCCTAGAAGAGCGCAAAGCCAAGCGTCTGTTCTTTGATATTCGCAACACTGACCGTTCCGTTGGCGCGCGTCTGTCGGGCGATATTGCCTCCCGTTTGGGCAATCAGGGGATGGCAGGCGATCCGATTAAAGTGCAGTTCAGCGGTACCGCCGGACAAAGCTTTGGTGTTTGGAACGCAGGTGGCGTTGAGCTCTCATTGACCGGTGATGCGAACGACTATGTGGGTAAAGGCATGGCGGGCGGTAAAATTGCCATTCGCCCTCCAATTGGTTCGGCATTTAAAGCGCATCAAGCCACGATTATCGGCAATACCTGTTTGTACGGTGCAACGGGCGGTAAATTATTTGCCGCAGGCCGTGGCGGGGAGCGTTTTGCTGTACGTAACTCAGGCGCTATTGCGGTTGTAGAAGGCATTGGTGATAACGGTTGTGAATACATGACCGGCGGCATTATCTGCGTATTGGGGCGTACCGGAGTGAACTTTGGCGCAGGAATGACCGGCGGGTTTGCTTATGTGCTCGATGAAAGCGGTGAGTTCCGTAAGCGAGTGAATGCCGAATTGGTCGAGGTGCTTGATGTCACTGATCTGGCTATTCACCAAGAGCATCTGCGCGGTTTAATTACCGAACATGTACAGTCTACCGGCTCTGGCCGTGGTGAAGAGATCCTCGCTAACTGGGAAAGTTGGGCGGATAAATTTGTGCTGGTAAAACCGAAATCCAGCGATGTTAAAGCACTACTTGGTCACCGTAGCCGCTCTTCGGCGGAACTCCGGGTTCAGGCGCAGTAAAGGGAGATCATGCCATGAGCCAGAATGTCTATCAGTTTATTGACTTACAGCGGGTCGATCCGCCGAAAAAACCGCTGAAAATTCGTAAGATTGAGTTTGTTGAGATCTATGAGAATTTTTCCGACACACAGGTCAATGCACAAGCTGACCGCTGTTTAGGGTGCGGAAACCCGTATTGCGAATGGAAGTGTCCGGTACATAACTACATCCCAAACTGGCTCAAATTGGCTCACGAAGGGCGGATACTCGAAGCCGTTGAGCTGGCTCATCAAACCAACAGTTTGCCAGAAGTGTGTGGGCGAGTGTGCCCGCAAGATCGCCTGTGTGAAGGGGCTTGTACCCTAAACGATGAGTTTGGTGCGGTGACCATCGGTAATATCGAAAAATACATTACCGAGAAAGCCTTTGAAATGGGCTGGAAACCAGATATGTCGCACGTCGTGCATACCGATAAAAAGGTAGCCATTATTGGCGCAGGCCCAGCAGGGTTAGCGTGTGCTGATGTGTTGGTGCGTAATGGCGTGAAACCGGTGGTATTTGATCGTTACCCTGAAATTGGCGGGTTACTGACCTTTGGTATTCCGGCCTTTAAGCTGGAAAAAGAGGTGATGATCCGTCGCCGTGAAGTGTTCACTGGAATGGGTGTCGAATTTCGCTTAAATACCGAGATAGGTAAAGATCTGCCGTTTGATACTCTGCTGGCTGAATTTGATGCGGTATTTCTTGGCGTGGGCACGTATCAGAACATGCGCGGTGGGCTGGAAAACGAAGAGTCCGCAGGGGTGTATGATGCGTTGCCTTATCTGGTGGCCAATACACATCGCTTAATGGGCTTTGAGGCCAACCCTGCCGATTATATTGATATGGCGGGTAAGCGCGTTGTGGTTCTGGGCGGGGGCGATACCGCGATGGATTGCGTGCGAACTGCAATTCGTCAGTCAGCAGCACACGTGGTGTGCGCTTATCGTCGTGATGAACAAAACATGCCCGGTTCAAAACGCGAGGTAAAAAATGCGCGTGAAGAGGGGGTTGAGTTTATGTTCAACCTGCAACCATTAGGCATTGCACTTGATGCCAATGGAAAAGCATCGGGTGTGAAGGTCGTGCGCACTGAGCTGGGTTCTGCTGATTCAGCCGGTCGTCGCCATCCACAAGTGGTGGCCGGATCTGAGCATATTGTACCGGCTGATGCGGTGATCATGGCGTTTGGTTTCCAGCCACACAGTATGAACTGGCTGGCAGCGCACGATGTTGAGTTAGATAAAAAAGGGCGAATTGTTGCACCCGTTGATCGTGAATTTGCTCACCAAACCAGCCACCCTAAAATTTTTGCTGGTGGTGATGCGGTGCGTGGCTCAGATCTGGTGGTCACTGCAATTGCAGAAGGGCGTAAAGCTGCCGAAGGGATCATGGATTATCTGAGTGTATAAATCAGCTCACTGATCATTCAATTGGCCGATAATATTGTGATTATATTGATATGGTTATCGGCACAATTATCCGTACAGTGATCGTTATAGCATGGTTATTGTTATAAAAAATACAGGGAAAATGGTGCGGTTATTCGTACTGTTTTCCCTTTTTTTATTGGCAATATGGGGGGATTTACTCTGTCGGTTTGAAAGCGGGTATACTGTTGGCCTCACTTTTACCGCCTACCGTTGAGCCTGTCGGCCACTGTTGACTCGTATACCACTGGTGAAGATCCGGTGCGCAATATGCGGGGCAATATACTGTTGGGGCAATACGGGGTACAGGAAAAATTTAGCGTGGATAACATGAAAGCAAACAGCATGAAAGTTGGCATTATTGGTGCAATGGAGCAGGAAGTAGCCATTTTACGTGGTCAGATTAGCAATCTACAGACCTTTGAGCGTGCAGGCTGTGAAATTTACAGCGGCCAGCTTAACGGCGTTGAGGTAGCTCTGCTGAAATCGGGGATCGGTAAAGTTGCTGTGGCACTCGGAACAACTTTGTTGATTGAACATTTTCAGCCCGATGTCATCATCAATACCGGATCAGCCGGTGGATTAGACAGCAGCCTAAATGTGGGTGATATCGTTGTTTCAACAGAAGTTCGTTACCATGATGCTGATGTCACCGCATTTGGCTATGCCATGGGTCAGTTGCCAAATTGTCCGGCTGCATTTACGGCTGATCAAACGCTGATTAACGCCGCACAAAACAGTATTCAAGCCAACGGGTTGCATGCCGTTAAAGGATTGGTGTGCAGTGGTGATGCCTTCATTCATGGTGCAGATAATCTGGCTCGTATTAAACAAAACTTCCCAACCGTGACGGCCGTTGAGATGGAAGCGGCGGGTGTAGCGCATGTGTGTCATCAGTATCAACTGCCATTTGTCGTGGTGCGGGCAATTTCTGATGTGGCTGATAAAGAAGCTAGCATGAGTTTTGATACGTTTTTACCGATTGCCGCAGAACAATCTTCTAAAATTGTAGCCGCAATGCTGACTGAATTAGCACCTAGCTGCTAAATTGAGCGCATTATGCCGGCTACACAATGACAGCAGGTATTAACTTGGCAAACGTGTTACCGGCAGATGTGCTGCAGTGGTTCGTACTCTTCACCCCGTTGTTTGTTTTGTGGGGAGGGGTTGCATTGCACCTGTTGCTTGCACAGCCCGCACAGGTGTTACAGCAAGGGGTAACTCTCGTTGCTCTGCGTTTACAACAGCGGGTTTTGCACGCTGATAATCCCCCTTTCCAGCAGCAACTGGCAGGCATGCTAAGCACCTTACTGCTGCTCATTCCCATGGCGATTATGCTGTTGGCTCTGGCGGTGTTGGTATGGTCAGAGCCGCTGTTTAATCTGTTGTTACTCTGGCTGGCGTTTGATTGGGCCCGCGTGTGGCCGGATAACCAGCGCCTGAGGCAAGCACTGCACCTGCAACAAAAACATACGGCAAGAACGCTACTGGCCGAAAAGGTGCAACGTGATACAGATGCACTTTCACTGCTCGGGTTGGGTAAAGCCGGCGCTGAAACGCTGTTGCAAGGCTATTTACGTGGCCTGATTCATGTGCTGATTTGGTTTGTACTGGGGGGCGGTATTGCTGCTTTTCTGTACCGTTTATGCCAGTTGCTGGCTCGGGTTTGGTCACCGTTACAACCGCAGTTTCACTATTTTGGCCGCTTTGCTGCGGCACTGGTTTTGCTGGCCGAACTGCCGGGTACGCTCTTGTTTGTGCTGCTTTTCATCCCTGGAAAAAATATGCTTTTACGCTTGCGGCGCATGCATGTACAGGCCAAGGCGTGGGCCTATTACCCGATAGGTGCGCTCTATACGCAGGTGGGGTTAACGCTGAATATTGCGATGGGTGGCCCGCTGCGTTACCGAGGTATTCGTGTCAGCCGCCCGACACTGGGTGGACAAAGTAGCATACAAGCGGGGCAATTGTTGGCGCTGATGCGGCAACTCCAGTGGCGTGCGCTGATTGTGTTGAGCTTAACTTCTTTATGGATACTGCTGTAATGCAAAAGCAATTTTTTTCTGGGATACAAGCACTCTTCGTGGCGTGTAAAAGTGCTGCATTGATGACCCGTATATTGTTCGGCAGTTTTGTATTTTGTGCGCTGTTATCTGCGCAGCCGGCAGACAGTGCGCAGCGGATTATTTCATTATCTCCCTCAAGTACTGAGTTTGCCTATGCCGCCGGTATGGGGGATGCACTACTGGCGGCCAGCAGCTACTCTGATTACCCGCCTGCGGCACAACAACTTGAACGGGTTGCCGATCACCGGGGTATCAATATTGAGCGGATTTTGCTGTTAAAACCCGATTTGGTGCTGGCGTGGAAGGGCGGTAATCCGGCGCGGCCACTGCACCAATTAGAGCAGTTGGGCATTCGGGTTTTGTATATTAATCCACTGACACTTGATGATTTGGCCAGTGAGCTAGATGTGCTGGCCAAAGAGAGCCCACAACCGGCTGTTGCCCGTGAAAGTGCGGCGCAGATCCGTGCGCAGTTGGCCGATTTGCGTCGACAGTATGCGCGGGAAAAACCGTTGAATGTTTTTATCCAGTACGGCACGCAGGCGATGTTTACTCCAGCCAAGGGCACGCTACAGTCAGAAATTGTGGCGTTGTGCGGTGGTAAAAATATTTTTTCCGACAGCAGTATTAGTTGGCCGAAAATCAGCCGAGAGCAGGTTTTACTGCGTAAGCCGGATGTTATTTTACTTCCAGGCTCAGCCGACAGTGCTAAGCAGGTGCGGGCATATTGGGGAAATATGCTGAATGTGCCAGTAATTTCAGTTGATGAAGCCCTGCTCAGCCGGAACGGGCCGCGTATGGTACAAGGTGCGCAACAGATTTGTCAGGCGTTGGCAAAAATATCACCTATATCATGATTTTTTAATAAGCCCATTGCCAGCCGTTACGCAAACGCTAAAATCGCCGCTCCTGATTTTTAACCGACACAATGAGAGTCAACGAGCACATGCTGTATTTTTTCGACATGTTAGGCACGGCGGTATTTGCAATTTCGGGTGTACTGCTGGCAGGCCGTTTGCGGATGGACCCTTTTGGTGTTGTGGTACTTGCGGCAGTGACTGCCATTGGCGGCGGCACTATCCGTGATATGGCGCTGGATGCTGGGCCGGTTTTTTGGATCACTGACCCTTTCTATTTGGTGGTAATTTTTGTTACCTGTGCGCTGACTATGCTATTGGTACGTCGCCCACGCAACATTGCATGGTGGATTTTACCCGTGCTCGATGCGATTGGCTTGGCGGTATTTTTGGGTATCGGCGTAAATAAGGCGCTGGCCAATGGTGCTGGGCCTATGGTTGCGGTGGTGATGGGCGTGATTACCGGTGTTGGTGGCGGTATTATTCGTGATGTGCTGGCGCGTGAAGTACCTATGGTTTTGCGTACCGAGATTTATGCCACCGCCTGTATTGTGGGGGGGATCTTACATACCAGCGCATTACAGTATGGTATGGCTTCCCAATCGGCGATGTTATTAGGGTTATTTGCAACTTTAGGTATCCGCTTAGCGGCAATTCGCTGGCACCTGAAGTTACCTACATTCAGAATTGATTGAGTAGGATTTGTATGAATAACATTAGCTTATAAATGCGGTTTTTTGATTTTGTTGTATTAAAAATCAGCAACTAGCACGATGAGTAGTAGACGCATCGGTTGTGATTCCCTATAATTGCGCTCATTCGGCCCCATAGCTCAGTGGTTAGAGCAGGCGACTCATAATCGCTTGGTCCCCCGTTCAAACCGGGGTGGGGCCACCAAATAAAACAAGGGCTTAGCTGCATATGTAGCTGAGCCCTTTTGTTTTTCTGCTTTTTTTGGCAGCAGAACTGCCGCTTTACATCAAAAATGGCAGTATATTTTGGCTACCAAAAGTGGGTTTAGGTCCGAACTTTACGCTTAACGTAACGCTTAAACGCCCCTTGTTTGAGTGGCGGATAAATCAGTGATTGCGTTGATATCGCTACAAACGCAACTCTTCTAGTGCGTAGTCATTGAGAATATCAATACTTTTTAGCTCACGTTGCAGACGATACTTGTCTTTTAACGCTTCAATCTCACGCCATTTCCGTTTTTTTTGCTGCTGTTTCCCTCCACGTGAAGCCTTATCACTGATTTCAGTTTCGTCGAAGAAATACCCTTCCATGGTCACCTCGTTACGTGGTTAATCTGTATTGGTAATAGCACAGCAATATTAAAAATAGAATAAGTTAATGACGGTTTTGTTGAGCAGAGGTGAAATATTTTCGAGGGTGTGATCAGTGCCCTTTTCGGCAATAAAAAAGGCGCGTAATACGCACCTTTTTGCACTGTTGTTCAG
>NZ_JBOFRH010000479.1:0-5950 GCF_051650925.1 Plesiomonas sp. | reverse complement strand
GGAAACTGTGCTTGTAAGCGCGGAAGGTGGATGGTGTTGATCTGCATCGGGCCCAGATCATAAGAGCCGTTGCTGTTTTTGCTGATAGTCCATTTTTTGCCGCCTTCGACCTGTGATATGGCTTTTAGCAAAATACCGGGCACACTATAGAGCTGGCTGGCTTTGGCTATACAGTATTGCATCTCTGCCGCAGGCACGCTTTGCTCTGTGTAGATGGCATCAAACATGACATAAATCCTTTTTGTCGTTACTTATACTATGCGTCAATTTGCCCAATCTGATGAGAAGAAATTGCTTTTTAAGTGGATAAAATTGCAAAATCTGAACTGAGATCTTTTTTATTTTGGATTAACAATGAAATACCATATTTTACCGGTTACGGCATTCCAGCAAAACTGTTCACTTATCTGGTGTCATCAGACCCTTGAAGCGGCGTTGGTTGACCCAGGTGGTGATGCTGCCACCCTGATTCATGCGGTTACTCAGGCAGGTGTTACTCTGACTAAGGTGCTGTTAACGCACGGGCATCTTGACCATGTTGGGGCTGCACGTGAGATCGCCAACCATTTTTCAGTACCGATTTACGGCCCACAGAAAGCGGATCAATTCTGGCTTGATTCATTGTCACAACAGGCTCAGATGTTTGGTTTACCTGATTGTGGCGCACTAGTGCCTGATCACTGGCTAAACGATGGCGATAATATCACGGTCGGCGCATTTTCGCTGTCAGTATTGCACTGTCCTGGGCATACCCCCGGACATGTCGTATTTGTGAATACGCAGGCTAAGGTGGCGTTTGTGGGGGATGTACTGTTTAAAGGCGGCGTAGGGCGCAGTGATTTCCCGATGGGGGATCATCAGCAACTTATCTCTTCCATTCGTAACCAGCTCTGGCCACTGGCCGATGATACTCTGTTCGTACCTGGGCACGGGCCAACGTCAACGATTGGGTATGAAAAGCGTACGAATCCGTTTATGGGCGAGGAGATGCCGGGCTGGTAAGCGGTTCAAAGATGTTTTAGACAGCAGATAGCTCGTACACAGATTTGCATACAAATAAAACGGTTCGCTGACCATGTTTACGCATAATGGCCGATAGCGAACCGTTTTTGCTGTGGTAAGCGTATGGGGATAGTTCGATACAAGCGCTGATTTTATGCTTCGGTTATGCCTCTTTGGGGGCACTCTCTCGCTCACGGTAGACACGAGACAGGGCAATAACTTCATCAGCAGAGCGGTCGAGTGCGCTGAGCGGAATATACAGATCATACCCAAGCAGGCGACGGCATAGCTTCATGCGGTGTAGCAGCATTGCTTCTTCATCACTATAGACTCGCTGGTTGATCTCTATTGCTGCGGGGTTGTACAGCAGGGTACTTACGTGGGGATCATCAATCTCCTCTTGCTCTAACCCTATATCCACCAATTCACACTGTTCGCGCAGTAAGCGATAAATCAGCGCCGGTGTAATGCGATCAATAATATCGGCCCGATTTTTGAGCTGAATACCCAGATAGTTTAACGGAACCCACTGTAGCCCTTGCTGGTGACAGGGGATGCCGATGCGCTGAATGTGCTGCCACGGAAGCGCCCAGCCGCCACTGCGATGGTGATATTGCAGATGCATCTCTGACAGTGTGAGCCCTATATCGGGCTCTCGCCAACGGGTTAGCCCCTGCCATGCGAGATAGACCGCGAGTGCAAACAGGATGCAGAGTAAAAACCAACTGGGTTGCAGGGCATACAGCATTAATGCGGCGGTAACGGCAAGCAGGCTGCCCGAGCAAAGCAGAGTCAGGCAATGTTTTTTGATGGCTGGTCGCATGTGCACACTTTCCATTCGACTCTCCTGCTGATATTGAGCGGTGGATTTACGGTGAGTATCCATCGTGAGTATCAGTATGGTGTCGAACTTTGAAAAATGAGAAGTTTGTCACGCTTATTTTTAAGCGAAAAAAATCAGCCACAGAGTAAACCGCAGCTGATTGTAGTGTCTATTACGTAAAATAGTGGTGTGTATCCCTTAAATGTGCGTTTGCTTTACAGTGCTTTTTTGCTGTATTTAACGCGACAGGGTTTACAGTACTTTGGCAATAGCCTGACACAGTGGGTCGATATTTTGCGTGGTAATTCCAGCAACGTTAATACGGCCTGAACCTACCGCATAAATAGCAAACTCATCACGCAAACGGGCCACTTGTTGTGGGTTTAAACCGCTGAATGAGAACATGCCATTTTGCTGGGCAATGAAGCTAAAATCACGGTCTGCACCCAGTTGTTGTAGTTTTGCCACAAACAGCTCACGCATTTGGTGGATACGGCTGCGCATATCGGCAAGCTCGGCTTCCCACTCGGCTTTGAGTTGGCTGTCAGCTAAGATCATGGCGACAACGGCAGCACCGTGCGCCGGTGGGTTAGAGTAGTTGGCGCGGATCACCGATTTTATCTGGCTAAATGCACGCTCGGCAGTTTCCTGATCAGCGGCCACAAGGGTGCAAGCACCAACACGTTCGTTATATAAACCAAAGTTTTTAGAGAATGAACTGGCCACCAGAAGCTCTTGATGGTTTGCGCAGAACGCACGCAGGCCGTAAGCATCTTCTTCCAGCCCTTTTGCAAAGCCCTGATAAGCAAAGTCAAACAGCGGTAGCCAGCCTTTTTCGGCCGATTTTTTTGCTAGTAGATCCCACTGTGCAGGTGTGGGATCGACACCGGTAGGGTTGTGACAGCAGCCGTGGAATAACACCACATCACCGGCTTTGGCCTGCTCTAATGAGGTCAGCATGGCATCAAAATCGAGCGACATGTTATTGGCATCAAAATAACCGTACTCACGCACTTCAAGACCTGCCGCCTTAAAAACACTGACGTGGTTTGGCCATGTTGGGTTACTGATCCAGATGGTGGTTGCTGAGGTTTGGCGAGCAATAAATTCTGCGGCAATACGTAATGCCCCTGTACCACCGGGGGATTGCGCTGTTTTTGCGCGTTTAGCGGCAATAATCTGGCTATTTTCGCCAAACAGCAGTGTTTGTGTGGATGTGCCAAAAGCGGCAATGCCATCAATACCGAGGTAGTTTTTGCTATTTTCTTCTTCTAATAAACGTTTTTCAGCTTTTTTTACGGAGTGTAGTACTGGTGTTAAACCGGAATCGTCTTTATACACGCCAACACTGAGGTTGATTTTGTGGGATCGCGGGTCTGCTTTAAACGTATCAGAAAGCCCGAGGATAGGATCGGCTGGTGCGGCAATGATGTGTTCAAACATGTGTGATAGCATCCATGAAAGTCAGAAAAAGTTCCTTTATCCTTATACCGCTTGCGTGTGTGCTTGACAATCAACTCTGTAATAAAAAAGGCGCAAATGCGCCTTAATCGTGCAAAGCGAGAAAAGAGTGCAACAGGTTAAAATGCGTACTGCATAGCAACGGCAGTGACATTGTCTGTCAGCACACTGTTTTGCGATGTGTAGTCATTTTGATCCAATAAATTGATTTTATAATCAACGTAAGTGGTGAAGTTGGCATTAATGGCGTAAGTCAGCGAAAGATCAACATATTTGCTGTAGTTTTGGTCGCCATAACCGGTCAGGTTTTTCGCTTTGCCTTGTGCATATGCAATACCCGGTGTCATGCCGTTATCCCACGTATATTGGGCTGTCAGGAAATAGGCCTGTGTTTTATCGGCAAAATTGTTGTTGCTGTTGATATCCACATAAGGCTGAAGATTTTTGGTTTCGGCATAAACAGCGGATAAATAAATATTGTTCATGTCATATTTTGCGCCGACTGACCACATATCGGCGGTATCTTCATTAAAATCAGCAGCTAGTGGGGTATCACTCAGGTTGCGGATAGCCTGTATATCTTTACCGCCTGAGTTGTAGGCGCTGCCGAGCGTTAAACCCAGATCGTTAAAGGTGTATTGCAGTGAAATACCACCACCGTCAGTCTGCACGCCAGTACTTTGAGCTAGGTATTGTAACCCCACGTCAAAATTGGCATAGCTGTAGCGGTATTGCAGCATGCCATCACCGCGCCCTGTACCAAACATAGAGTCTGGCGAAATCGGGCTACTGGCTGAAACTTCCGAAAAATAACCGAGCGTGTCTTCACCAAACTCCGGCAACATGTCGGCATACGCGGTGACATCGTACATCACTCCCCAATTATGGCCATATTGCAGTGTGCCATAGGTTTCATGGGTAACACCGGCATAACCAAGGCGGATTTCACCATCGCTTCCCCAGAACGGGTTCTGGTTGCTACCAAGCGGTTGGTTATATTCAATATGTCCAAACCCTTTAAGGGTTTCATTGATCGTGGTACTGCCTTTTAAACCAAAGCGCGAATTGCTTTGATCACCGTAGGTTGAAAGATCATTTTTTTTGGCAAAGTGGTAATCGCCCATAATGTAGCCGTAAAAATCGAGTTGATTACCATTTTTATTATAAATTTCAGCAGCATGAGCCGTATTAGCAAGCAAAATAGCAGGAATAATGACAGTAAGAATGCGGTATCTCATGATCTATTTCCTTGTCTGTTATGATGCTGGTATGCATCGCCATTGCTTTTTTTGTGGCTTATATCCCAAATTTGCCACGCTAAAATTAAGCATAGAACTGATTAAAAAATCCGCCACATTGCCGTGTTGTATCGCACAGGAAATGCAAAAAGTAGGAGTAAGAGACAAGGTGTTTGTATGCTGCAAAATAAGAGATAAGAGATAAGAGATAAGAGATAAGAGATTAAAAATAAATGGGTAGGGAAAAAGTAAAAAAGCCAATACCCCTGTTAAGGGTATTGGCTTATTCACAGGCAGATAACCGGTTAAAGTAACGCACTACATGCAGTAGTGTTTACCCTAAACAGATTCTGATGCCAGAATTAGAATGTATATTGCAGGCCAACTGCGGCTACGTTGTTAGTATATAGCGCGTTGGTTGCAGTATATTCGTTGTTATCCAGCAGGTTAATTTTATAATCAACAAACGCATTCATATTGCTGTTGAAGTTATAAGTTAAGGCCAAATCAACATACTTGCTGTAATCTTGGTTGCCGACATAACCGTTCGGGTGGCGTAACCAGCCCTGCGCATAACCAATGCTTGGAGTCAGACCGTTGTCAAAGTTGTATTGTGCTACTGCAAATACAGCTTGGCTGGTGGAAGCAAATGCATTGTCGTTGATGCTATTGGCAGTATCACCAATATTAGCACCACCCAATGGGCTCATGCTGTACGCCATTTGGTTTTTAGTTTGGGTGTAGTTGATGGCCGCGTATACGTTATTGGCATCGTATTTTGCACCCAATGACCACAATTGTGCATTTTTATCGTTGGCAATGTTCTCTTTCTGCCAATCTGATTTACGCGCATTGTTGTAGGTTGCACCCAGTGTTACGCCCATATCCAGATCGTAGCTCATTGCGATACCGTAACCAGTACCGTTCTCTACCATACGTGAATAGTTGTGGTTGGATGAGTCACCGTCATAGGAGTCGTTTGGTGCCAGCAGTTGCAGCGCCAGATTGAAGTTATCCCAGTTATTGCGGTACTGTAGAACACCATCAGAACGGCCATTACCAAACAGTGTTGGTGCTGAACCGCTGTAGTTGTTGGTCGCTTCTGGCATATAACCTTGAGTATCTTCGCCCCACTCAGGCAGAACGTCAGTATAACCGGTTACATCGTAAGACACGCCCCAGTTACGGCCGTAGCTGATGCTACCGTAACGGTCATCTTTTAGACCTACATAGGCTAAACGAAGCTGGCTAGGGCCATTGAAGTTAGAGTCTTGGTTGGTTGCCAGATTATATTCAACGTGGCCGAAACCTTGCAGGTTATTGTTGATCTGGGTAGTCCCTTTTAGGCCCAGACGCGCATAACTTTGATCACCACGCTGATACATGTCGGCATTGTGGTTAGATGCAAAGTGGTAGTCACCGGTTA
>NZ_JBOFRH010000478.1:0-1622 GCF_051650925.1 Plesiomonas sp. | reverse complement strand
ATTTTTTATATGTTTCTTACAGTTTGATTCGTATGAATAATAAACTTTAAAAACAGTATGTTACATTAACTTCTGAAAAAAATCTCAAGTTTTTTGATTACCGCCGATTAACTATATACAAGCAGTCAGCATGCTGGCTGCAATGTTAGCCTTAGTGATGAAAATAAAAAATTGCTCAACGGGCTAATGTTGTTGTCGGCAGTGCCGATAAATAAATAGATAAATAATGGTGTAACACTAATCAATAAGTTGCTGCGGGCAGTATGCTGAGCGGCAAGTTTAACGGAGATTACAAGCATGGCTATTACAGTAAATACCAACGTAACCGCACTGAATGCTCAGCGTAACCTAGGTAAAACCAACAATGCACTGAATGTTTCTATGCAGCGTCTGTCTACCGGTAACCGTATTAACTCGGCAAAAGATGATGCTGCTGGCATGCAAATCTCTAACCGCCTAGGTTCGCAAATCAGTGGTCTGGGCGTGGCAATGAAAAACGCCAACGACGGTATTTCTATTGCACAAACTGCTGAAGGTGCAATGCAGGAATCAAGTAATATCCTGAATAAAATGCGTGATCTATCACTGCAATCAGCTAACGGTTCAAACTCAACAGAAGATCGTGCTGCAATCCAAAAGGAAGTGATAGCATTAAAAAATGAGATGACCCGTATGGCTGAAACCACTACTTTTGGTGGCCAGAAGTTGCTTGACGGCTCTTTTGGTACTAAAACCTTGCAGGTGGGTTCTGAAGCTAATGAAACTATCGATTTATCACTGAAGAGTACTAAAGCTGAAGATTTGGGTGCGAATGCACACCGTGCTGATCGTATTGGTACTCTTACTGCAGGTAAAGCCACATCAGCTACAAGTAATGGTGTATCAGCTGGTAAATTGACCTTAAAAGGCAAAAAAGATGTTGATGTTAACGTTTCTGCCGGTGACTCAGCAAAAACTATTGCAGAGTCAGTGAATAGACAAAGTGCCCAAACAGGGATCAAGGCTGAGGCAAATACCTCGTTAACACTTGCTGCCGCGGGTGGCTCAATGGATATCACTATTGCTGCCGGTGGCCGCGATGCAGAGCGTATTACTGTAAACTCCAGTGATGTGAATAAACAAGCTGAAGAGATCAATGCTAAGTCAGCCAAAACAGGCATTACTGCAACGGTTAATGATAACGGCAAGTTGCAGCTGAACAATAAAGCAGGCGAAGATATTCAAATCCAGAATAAAAATGCAAGTGCAGGTAATGAAGTTACCGTTACTTCAGGTGCTGGTACTTCTGGTACTTCTGCTACATTATCCAGTGCTACACCTGCTGTAATGGTTGGTGGTGAAATTGCCTACACCGCAAATGACAGCTTTAATATCACATCTGGCGGTAAAACTCTTGGTTTAGGTAATTCCGGTGCTACCGTTGGTGCAAAGAAAGAGTCTATTGCTGATATTGATCTTTCAACTCAAGACGGTGCTCAGCAAGCAATTAGCGCTATCGATGGCGCTCTGGCATCTATCGATGACCAGCGCTCTGATCTGGGTGCGCTGCAGAACCGTCTATCTAGTACTGTTAGCAACTTGGGTAATATCCAGGAAAATGCTTCTGCAGGCCGTAGCCGTAT
>NZ_JBOFRH010000477.1:0-2332 GCF_051650925.1 Plesiomonas sp. | reverse complement strand
AATACCGGCTACCAGCTCATTGAGGTTTGCCACCCGTGAACGTACTGAGGTAATACCTTTGCTGGCTAATTTTTTAGGATCAGGGTTTAGGTAATCCGCCAAACGTGAAAGATCGGCAGCCAACAATAACGTGC
This sequence comes from Plesiomonas sp., assembly GCF_051650925.1. Taxonomy (NCBI): domain Bacteria; kingdom Pseudomonadati; phylum Pseudomonadota; class Gammaproteobacteria; order Enterobacterales; family Enterobacteriaceae; genus Plesiomonas; species Plesiomonas sp. The sequence goes on along the minus strand of NZ_JBOFRH010000477.1, from coordinate 2,198 downwards.
CGTGGTGAAAACCACGATCAGGTGTTTCACGGTATGCTGAACCGGAGATTTTACGCTCGCCATCTGCGGTTTCCACTATTAGGTCATTACGGCCAGATGCACTGGCATCAATACCCATTCGATGCAGTGCATTGATGATTATCTGGGTTGATACCGTTTTATCGTATTCAGGTTTTGCTGCCATAAAAGTGAAATTGGTATTACCCAGATCATGGAATACCGCACCGCCCCCACTTTGTCGACGTGCCAACTTGACACCGTCTTCATCCATCCGACGGGTATTGCACTCTCTCCACGGGTTTTGCCCCCGCCCTATCACTACGGTATCGGCATTGCGCCATAAATACAGCACGGTTTGATCGGCCGGCATTTGCCGGAAAATGCACTCTTCAACCGCAAGGTTGAACCAAGGGTCAACCGAGTGTGAAATGAAAACCCGCACTGTTTTGGGTGTGATGCTCTGCATGATAACCCCTTGAATAGGCTGTCTATCTTATTATCAGTTACTCTAGTCGATTACCTCTGCTGACAACAGTAAAATCAGGTATGTCATCTGTTATCCCCAATCTATAAAACGGTTCTCTATCCCGCAAACGTAAAAAACCGCCTAAAAAGGCGGTTATGTGTATTGGCGGCTAAACATAGCTGCCAACTAAACATGCTTTTGGTAAATTACTCGAGCTCTTGTGAACCACCACCACTGACGGTCAGCACTTGGCCACTAACCCATGCCGCACCAGCAGAGGCTAAAAACAGCGCAGCATATGCGATATCTGAAGGCAAACCTAAACGGCCTAGCGGTGTTTTTTTCAGCATCTGGTACTCAATTTCTTCGGTTAACACCGTTGATAATGCATGAGTACGTACCGCACCAGGAGCGATAGCATTAACACGAATACCGTGCGCACCTAAATCAAACGCAATATTGCGCGTCAGATGATTCAGTGCCGCTTTTGATGAGGCATATGAGGCCATATTGCTGTTAATGTTTTCACCGGCCATTGAGGTAATGTTCACCACCGCTCCGCCACCATTATCCGCCATATACGGTGCACATAACTGACATAACCGAAATGCGGGGAACACATTCAACTGGTAGGCGCGCTCAAAATCATGCATCGGCATATCAAAAGGTTTTGGGCCTCCGCCACCAGCGTTGTTCACCAGTACCGTGATTTTTCCGAATGCCTGCACAGTTTGTTCAACCAGTGCATTCAGATCTGACTCTTGGGTAATATCACAAGCTACCGCAATCGCCTTTCCACCTGAACGGGTAATTTCATCGGCCACGCACTGCGCCGTGTTCAGATCAATGTCTGAGATCACAACCGCGGCACCGGCATCAGCAAACACAGTCGCAATTGCCTGACCAATGCCCGCTCCAGCACCGGTGATAATGGCAACATCACCATCTAGCCTAAACACTTCTTCTATTGACATCAGCCTATCTCATATTGGGTATCTAGCTTAGATAATAAATGCGCACAACCTGCCGTGTGTGGCGGATTATGCGCATTGATAGGTGATCATGTATCCAAATATAAATTTAGGGATAGAAATCCCACATTATATTTTTATTGCTGGGTGATCCGAAACGATGATGTTGCACTTTGCAGCGGAACAGCACTGAGCTTTTGCACATGCTGCGCGATATCAACCGCCTGCGCTTGCCAGCCCGCACTCATTACACGCACCATGTCTGCATAGCCATTTTTCTGCTGAGGCAGCGTTTGCACAAAACTTTGCTGCCAGCGCTGATCATTGTGGGTCAGTGTCCAACGGCCACTGATCAACACAGAGCCATCATAGCGCCCCTGAAAACGATCAACTTGCACATTCAACTGCCACGGTGCAGCAGAGGTGGTGCTCGACGCCACCTGCCACTGTGGTAATTGTGTGGTTAACGTTGCCGCCAGTGTACGGGTTAACTGAGCAGGCAGGTTATCCACCCACAGGTTTTGCTGCGTAACCACCATTTCAATATCATTTGTTTGATAAGCGATACCAGGGCCTGCCAGATAATCTGCAACAGAGACTGCATTCACCAGCAGTACATCATTCTGCTTTTCTAGCTTTGTTGCCGCAGGTTCTGCGGCCAACTGATAATAGGCTATCTCTGGTGTACTGCTGCACGCAGAAAGCAGCAATGAGCAGGCTACAAACCACTTTTTCATCATTAACCCTTTCCAATTCCCAAT
>NZ_JBOFRH010000476.1:0-17952 GCF_051650925.1 Plesiomonas sp. | reverse complement strand
ATGCCGCCATTGGTACTGCACTCGGCGGTGTAATGACCATGGTGGGTGAGCCCCAGAATCTGATCATTGCTGACCGTGCTGGCTGGAATTTTGCCGAATTTTTACTGCGGATGTCTCCTGTCACTGTACCGGTATTTATCTGCGGAATGTTCACCTGTTATCTGGTTGAACGCTTTAAAATATTCGGTTATGGCGACCAATTGCCAAGCAGTGTTCGCCAAATTTTGCTCGATTTTGATCATCAACAAGATACCCGCAGAACCAAGCAAGAGACGGTAAAACTGTGGGTACAAGCACTGATCGGTATCTGGCTAATTGTTGGCTTAGCGTTGCACCTTGCGGCGGTGGGGTTAATCGGATTATCCGTGATTATTATGGCTACGGCATTTTGTGGTATTACTGATGAGCACTCTCTGGGTAAAGCCTTTGAAGAGTCGTTACCCTTTACCGCCCTGTTGACCGTATTTTTTGCCGTAGTTTCCGTTATCATTGATCAGCAACTGTTTAAACCGATCATTGATTTTGTACTACAGGCATCCCCTTCCCACCAGCTAACGCTGTTTTATCTGTTTAACGGCCTGTTGTCCTCTGTATCAGATAATGTGTTTGTCGGCACTGTGTATATTAACGAAGCCAAAACTGCGTTGATGAATGGCGCATTAAGCCTGAAACAGTTTGAACTGTTAGCGGTGGCAATCAACACCGGTACCAATTTGCCTTCCGTTGCCACCCCGAACGGGCAAGCCGCCTTTTTATTTTTGCTCACCTCAACACTGGCACCACTGCTGCGCTTGTCGTATGGCCGCATGGTCATAATGGCACTGCCTTATACCATTGTGCTCACACTGGTGGGGTTATTTTGCGTAGAATTTACCCTACAGCCAATGACTGATCTTTTTTATCAGTGGCACTGGTTGTCTAATGAAGCAAATGCCGCTCTGCTCAATGCGAATGCGCTACCGGCAGCACACTAGCAGCATAACAACACGACCTGTAATAGAATATTTTCTCATGAGGCTCTATTTCCAGAGCCTTTTTTATGTGTACACTGCGATAATGCCAACGTTACGCTCTATCTGAATAACAGGGATCTATTACAGCATTATGTGGGATACTCTTTACCGCTTCTCTACAACTCGCTTATCGTGGTTTCTTATGCTACTTACCGCCACGGGGCTTGAGTTAACTGCGCTTTATTTTCAACATATCCTAAAGCTAGAACCGTGTGTTCTCTGTATTTATGAGAGAGTCGCACTGTTTGGTCTTGTCGGTGCGGCACTGCTTGGTTTGTGTAACCCGAAAAATCCGGTGTTTCGCTGGTCAGCCATTGTACTTTGGATGTACAGCGCATGGCAGGGTGTTATGCTGGCGTGGGAGCATAATCAACTTCAAGTTAACCCATCACCGTTTCAAACCTGTGATTTTATGGTGCGCTTTCCCAGCTGGTTGCCGCTAAACAAGTGGGTTCCAGGTATTTTTGAAGCTTACGGTGATTGCGCGCAAGATCAGTGGCACTTTTTGAATATCACTATGCCGGGCTGGTTGGTGTTTATCTTCGCCGCTTACCTGATTGTGGCGGTTGTCATCGCATTAGGGCTATTGCTTGGGAAGGAAAAACGTTCACTGTGGCGGTAAGATTAGCGGGTTGATTAACCCGCTGACTCTCTTTAGATGAGCAACATAATCAACAAAAAAACAGGCTGTTACTACAGCCTGTTTTTGTATGTAATTATCCGGTTATCTGACCTTTTTTTGCTAAAAAACCAGAAACAAGAAAATAAAGAATCAAAAACAATATAACGCCGATAACTGTGACATTATCGGTCGGTGATTGAGCAGATTGAACCGATATTTAGTTGTCCTGTGAAGCAGAAAGCACAGCAACCATCTCATCAACCCGCTGCAAAGTTCGTATCTGCGCAAACAGCGCATCAGCCTCATCATATTGCTTGCGTAAATAACTGAACCACTGCTTAATGCGTGCCGAATGATAAAAACCTTTATCTCCGTTTTTCTCAAGTGCCGTGTATGCCAGTAACAACTCAACCACCTCAGCCCAGCCGAGTGGGGAATGGTTATATTTCACCACATTCGCTAAATTTGGCACATTCAGCGCCCCCCTGCCCAGCATCAAATCAGAACAGCCGGTAAGTTCACGGCAACGCAATGCCGAGGCATAATCGGTAATTTCACCGTTGGCAATCACGGGAATATGCAAACGCTGGCGCAACACACCAATTGCCGGCCAGTTAATTTTATCTGCCTTGTAGCCATCAGCCTTTGTCCGACCATGAATCGCAATCTCCGTTGCGCCCGCCTGCTGCACGGCATCGGCAATTTCCATGCTGTGATCGGTGCTATCCCAACCTAAACGAACTTTTACTGTCACCGGCATATCATTAGGTACGGCTTCACGCATGGCTTTGGCTGCACGATAAATTAAGTCAGGATCTTTGAGCAGTGATGCTCCGCCGTCACTGCCGTTAACCTTCTTCGAAGGGCAACCACAATTTAAATCGACCCCTTGTGAACCGAGTGCAACCGCACGGGCTGCATTCTCTGCCAACCATTGGGGCGATTGGCCGAGCAGTTGCACCCGAACCGGCGTGCCTGATGGCGTAAGCCCACCATGATGTAATTCAGGGCACAAGCGATAGAACAGATGCTCAGGCAAAAGAGCATCAACCACGCGTACAAATTCAGTCACACATAGATCATAGGCATTGATTCGAGTCAATAAATCACGTAGTAACGGGTCAAGCACCCCTTCCATTGGCGCTAAAATAACACGCCCCACCGCCATTGCTGCTGGTGTTGCCTGAGACTGATCGTGTGGCTTTAACATCATAAAACGATACTCTGACACTGGTTATGTTTCATCTTTTTTACTGTTGATCATTCAACTGCGGTAACTAGCATGCATGGGAAAAGAATAGTGCCAGTGTTCTTTGCATCACCTGATAATTCCCATTACTGAATTACCCACATGGCCAAATTATTCCTATCCCAGATTATTATGTTACTGATGCCATTTTATCGTACGTGTTTGGGCTTATTCATGATGTGCTCTTCCCAGTCAACCACATCAATTTCATAAACACACTGATCACGTACGGAAACACCGGCTTTATGCATGGTTTCCCGATTACCCGATACCAGTGGATGCCACTGTGGCAGAGGTTTGCCTTCATCAATCAAACGATAAGCACATGTTACTGGCAGCCACTCAAAACTGTGCATGTTGTCGCGGGTCAGTTTGATGCAATCAGGCTCAAACTCAAATCGGTTCTCATAGTTACGGCACTGGCAACTTTGTAGATCGAGCTGATCACAGGCTACGTTGGTGTAGTACAGCTCATCGGTATCGGCATCAATAAGCTTGTGTAAGCAGCACTGCCCGCAGCCATCGCACAGCGCTTCCCATTCGCTATCGCTCATTTGATCAAGGGTTTTAGTTTGCCAAAATGCGTGTTCAGTCATAGTGTTAAATACTTCACTTAAAAGGTTCATACCCCCAAAACGGCGGCACATAATGTTTTCAAAAACGTAAAATAAAGAGCGTTAAACTCACGTAAAAAAACGATGCCAGCCATATCAGGATCGCACCAAAGGTGTTTTTTACACGCGTTAATATCACCCAGTATAAAAGCTTATTCGCACGATACGAATAGAAAGAGTATAATCGCGCGCTTTGTGTACGCCGTTGACTAACCGGAGCGATAAGCCACATGAGTACAAGCCTGATCCAGCCGGAGCGCAGCCTCTTTTCTTACCCACGTTACTGGGCAGAATGTTATGGCACAGCCCCTTTCCTGCCCATGTCCCGTGCGGAGATGGATCAACTAGGCTGGGATAGCTGTGACATTATTATCGTGACTGGTGATGCCTATGTCGACCACCCGAGTTTCGGTATGGCCATTATTGGCCGTATGCTGGAGGCTCAAGGTTTCCGTGTCGGTATTATTGCACAGCCCGACTGGACAAATAAAAATGACTTCATGAAGTTGGGCAAACCGAATCTGTTTTACGGTGTCACTGCCGGCAATATGGATTCTATGATCAACCGTTATACCGCCGATCGCAAATTGCGTCACGACGATGCCTACACCCCCGATAATGTAGGCGGAAAACGCCCCGACCGTGCTGTTTTAGTGTACACCCAGCGCTGTAAAGAGGCCTACAAAGAAGCCCCTGTCGTGATTGGCGGAATTGAAGCCAGTTTACGCCGTATCGCACATTATGATTACTGGTCAGACAATGTTCGCCGCTCAGTGCTGGTTGATTCGAAAGCCGATATTCTGATTTACGGTAATGCCGAACGCCCACTTATTGAAATTGCCCACCGCTTTGCTGCCGGTGAAACAGTCGAAAATATGCAAGATATTCGCGGCTCTGCGGTGATGCGTAAAGAGGCGTTGTTTGACTGGAAAGGGGTTGACTCAACCCGTATTGATCAACCGGGCCACATTGATCCTATCCCTAATCCGTATATGGAAGATGCCCCGTGTGCAACCGACGCTGATGCAGCAAACGCTGATACCGCAAAAGCAAATGCAGAAAAACAGAACGCCGCAAAAGCCATTGTCGTGCAGCCCCCACGCCCAAAGCCGTGGGAAAAGACCTATATTTTGCTGCCTTCCTATGAAAAAGTAAAAAATGATAAAGTGCTGTATGCGCATACATCACGTATTTTGCATCATGAAACCAATCCAGGTTGTGCCCGTGCGCTGATGCAAAAGCATGCTGACCGCTATGTGTGGATCAATCCACCGGCTATTCCACTGACAACCGAAGAGATGGACGGTGTCTTTGGTTTACCTTACCAACGCATTCCGCACCCTTCATATGGCAAAGCTAAAATACCTGCCTACGACATGATCCGTTTCTCAATCAATATCATGCGTGGTTGCTATGGTGGCTGCTCATTCTGTTCGATTACCGAACACGAAGGCCGAATTATTCAAAGCCGCTCAGAAGACTCTATTATCTCTGAAATTGAAGAGATCAGAGATAAAGTGCCGGGCTTTACCGGTGTTATCTCTGACTTGGGCGGCCCGACAGCGAATATGTATATGCTGCGCTGTCAAAGCCCGCGTGCCGAGCAGACCTGCCGCCGCGCCTCTTGCGTCTACCCTGATATTTGTCAGCATATGGATACCAACCATGAGCCGACCATTAATCTCTATCGTCGGGCACGTGATCTCAAGGGGATCAAAAAGATCCTGATCGCATCAGGTGTACGCTATGATCTGGCGGTAGAAGATCCGCGTTACGTCAAAGAACTGGCCAAATACCATGTGGGCGGCTACCTAAAAATTGCACCAGAACACACCGAGGAAGGCCCGCTTTCTAAGATGATGAAACCGGGTATGGGCTCTTATTATCGCTTTAAAGAGCTGTTCGAACAGTACTCGAAAGAGGCTGGAAAAGAGCAATATCTGATCCCATATTTTATCTCGGCACACCCAGGCACGCGCGATGAAGATATGGTCAATCTGGCGTTATGGCTGAAAAAGAACAAGTTCCGACTTGATCAGGTGCAAAATTTCTATCCATCACCGCTGGCTAATGCCACTACGATGTATCACTCCGGTAAAAACCCACTGGGTAAGGTTGATTACAAGAGTGAGGATATTGTTGTTGCACGTGGCGAGCGTCAACGCCGCCTACATAAAGCCTTGCTGCGTTATCATGATCAGGCAGGCTGGCCAATGATCCGTCAGGCGTTACGTGATATGGGGCTAATGCGCCTGATAGGTACAGGCCCTCAACACCTGATTCCACCGGCCTCGGCGCGCGAAATTCAGCACGCTGATAGTATGAAAAAAGGCACACGTGCTGCGCTGACCAAACACAGTGATATTTCCCATCAACGTGGTAACGGTCAGCAAAAAGAGGCTGGGCGCACAGGAAAACCGCAGACTCCGCGCGCAAAAACACAGGGGCACAGTGCCACGGGTACTGCAGCGAACACCCAGCCGGTGAAACCTAACGGTAAAAAAGCACCGACAAACAATATTCAGGGTAAAAGCACACATAAAGAGCAGGCTAAAACCGGTACTCCGGCTGCGTCTCGTGCAAAACCAACCAATCGTCAAGGGCGACGTGCCGCAGAACAAGCGGCAGCTCAATCAACGGCATCTACGCATACACAATCAGCACATGCTCCATCAGGACAAAAACGTGCAGATAAGCGTGTAGCAGGAAATAGCGGGAAAAGTGCCCATAACCACAGCAATAGTGGTCATCAAACACAAGGTAAAGGGGCGAGCCGCGCCAAAAAACCTGCGGGTAAAAAAGTGGGGGCATAATCCACCATATCTTTCCTGATAACCACTATTTTCAGGAAAAATACGGCCGTAAAAACAACAATGCCTGTTCAGCACTCAGTCTGAACAGGCATTTTTTTATCCACTATGAATGAGCCAACGGCTTATTATCTTTTGCTCTCTTGCGCTGATGTACGAAGGTCTCTTTCTGCCAATGTCAGCAATAATTGATCTCCTGCACACAATGGGCCAACGCCTTCCGGAGTGCCAGTCAGAATAATATCACCGGCTTTCAGGGTAAAAAAACGGCTCATATAACTGATCAACTCAAGCATCGGTGTCAGCATATTTGCCGTATTTCCCTGCTGACAAGCCAGGCCGTTGACTGTTAGCGAAAAAGGCAGATTCTGCCGATCATGTAACGTTTTGGCGGGAATAAAGCCGGATACCGGACAAGAGCCGTCAAAGGCTTTGGCCTTCTCCCACGGACGCCCCGCTTTTTTACACTCAGCCTGCAAGGTTCTCAGTGTCAGATCCAACCCGATACCGTAACCCCAAATAGCATCAGCTACCTGTTCTGTGGTGGCATTTTGCAATGGTGCACCAATAAGCACTGCAACTTCGGCTTCATGATGTACCTCACCAAACCCTACCGGTAATACAACCGGCTGGCGTAAATCACACAATGCGGTATCAGGTTTCAAAAACAGCACCGGCTCAATGGCTTGGGCGCTGCCCATCTCTTTAACATGGTCAGCATAATTTAGCCCGACACATACAACTTTTCCGACAGGAATGGCAAGCGGCGTTCCCTGCCAATCAGTATGTTGATACATAGACAACCCTCCTTAGCTGTGAGCCTTTTACGCAATAATCTGATTCAAACCGCTCTGCGGTGGTGATACCACACGGAGCGCTGCCATTTATTGAACCATAAATGGTGTGTTCATAAATGATGAAGCGATAAACTATGGCGCAACAATCGCATCAGCCAGCATGCCAACACTGGTCGCAAAATAGTAAGAGCGGTTCCAGTGCATCAGCGTACGGTAATTGTTGTATACCAGCAGAGCCTGACCGTTAATATCATCCGGTAACACCAACCATGCCTGCTGGGTTAAATGCGGTAGAGAGCCCCCATTCGGTAAACTCACACCCAATGCCTGCCACTGCTTCACCGTTTTACCCTGTGCGGTTTTCGTACCCGCCAACTCACGGTTAAAATCAGCAGGAAGCACCACTTTCTCACCCCAGCTTAGCTGATCGTTCCACCCTTCGGTGGAGAGATAATTTGCTGTGGATGCAAAGACATCGAGTACGTTGTTCCAAATATCCTTATGCCCATCACCGTCACCGTCAGCGGCATAAGTCAAAAAAGAGGTCGGCATGAACTGACACTGCCCCATCGCGCCCGCCCACGAGCCTTTCATCAATGCCGGAGAGATATGCCCCTCTTGCTGAATTTGCAGAGCAGCCATCACCTGTTTAGTAAAAAAGACCTCTCGGCGGCCTTCAAAAGCCAGTGTTGACAGTGCAGAGATCACATTCTCTTTACCGGTAAAGCGCCCAAAACTGCTCTCAGTGCCCCACAACGCAATAATATACTGTGGTTGTACACCGTATTTTGCTGCAATCGGCATCAGTTGTGAGTGGTAGCGCTGATACATCTCGCGCCCCTTTTGGATTTTACTCTGGGTCAGGCTTTTTTGCAGATACTGGTCTAACGTTAACTTAAACTCAGGCTGGCCTCTGTCGGCCTTCACTGCCCGCTCTAAAAAATACACATCAGTAAAACCTTGCTCTACCGTTGCCGGAGCAATACCCTGAGCAAGTGCATGTTGCTTGAGATGCTGAATAAACTCGGCAAAGTCAGCCGGTGTACGATCTGCTCGAAAGGTTGCCAGTGCTGCGGCTTGCTCAGTTTGTACAGGAACAGAACGGGCAGACTGCCCCGAAGCGCAGCCGGTTAATAAAAGACTCATACCGATGAGTGAAAGTAATGAAAGCTTCATTTTTTATACTCTGTTTATCACCACATTATCATCACAATAAACACGCCTAACCCTCTGATGCCCGTGTTATCGCCATTTTGTTATGCTTGTTAATAAGCCGCAATCAGCTGTTTGCAACTATTTTGTATCAGGTGTTACTTTTGCTTGAAACTCCGCACGATGTTGTTTTAATAAATTCTCTTTTGGCGGAGGAAGTTGTAAATAAAAACCCTGCTCTGCCAGCACGGTTTTCATTTTATTCACATCGGTATGAACTAATTTTCGTGAGCCGTTTAAGGGAAAAAGCATAACTAATTGTGGCGTTCCAAAGCCTTGTAGTAATTCAGCCGGAACCCGTGAAAAATCATCTCTTTTCTCTAGGAATAAATAGGTCTCTTCACGTTTAATACTTTTGTAGATTGCGCACCACATCTCGACGGAATCCCTTATGTTTTCTTGCGTAAGCCGTGTTGTAACTATAACATGTTAAGATAAATGATTTATATTCTTGTCATGCCTAATATAGCTAGGACGCGCAGGAGAAGCGAAACCAATTTATGTCACAATACCCTGTAGATCTGAAAGGGGGGAATTTCACCCTCACTGTTGTCCATTTGCACAGCACAGATCAAAACCAAATTAAGCAAATGCTTTTAGAAAAAGTGCGGCAAGCACCCGCCTTTTTTCAAGGTGCGCCTGTGGTATTAAATGTGGCAAATCTTACTGAATCAGCAGATTTTAAATTTCTAAAACGTGCGATTCGTGAAGCCGGATTATTTTTAGTCGGCGTAAGCGGCTGCACTGATAGTCAACAAAAAGAGAGCGTTCGACGCGCTGGGTTGCCTATTCTGAGTGAAGGTAAGATAAAAGAGCCAAAACCGGAACAACCTGCTCCTGTCGCACCCGTTATTACGCATACGAAGGTAATTAACACTCCGGTACGATCTGGGCAGCAAATTTATGCGAAAAATTGTGATCTTATCGTCAATAGTCATGTAAGCCCGGGGGCGGAATTAATTGCTGACGGCCATATTCATATTTACGGCGTAATGCGCGGGCGCGCAATTGCCGGTGCGGATGGCCGAACCGATGGCAGTATTTTTTGCCTGAATTTGCAAGCTGAGCTGGTGTCGTTATCAGGGCAATATGCGCTGAGTGATCAGATCCCCTCTTCGGTGTGGCAAAAGGCAACTCGCATTACGTTACGAGAAGATAATATTCATTTTGAAGCTCTTTGAAATAGGCTCTTTTTGACAAGGAACCCCTCATGGCACGTATCATCGTTGTAACCTCTGGGAAAGGGGGCGTTGGTAAAACAACTTCAAGCGCGGCCATTGCCACTGGTTTAGCATTGAAGGGCAAAAAAACCGTTGTTATTGATTTTGATATCGGCCTGCGTAACCTTGACCTGATCATGGGTTGCGAACGCCGTGTGGTATACGATTTTGTGAATGTGATTCAAGGTGATGCCAGCCTGAATCAGGCGTTAATTAAAGATAAGCGGGTTGAAAACCTGTTTATTTTGCCCGCCTCACAAACCCGTGATAAAGATGCGCTGACCCGTGAAGGCGTAGAAAAAGTATTAAATGAACTCGACAGCATGGGTTTTGACTATGTGTTGTGTGACTCACCGGCCGGTATTGAAACCGGTGCACTAATGGCACTCTATTTTGCTGATGAAGCCATTGTCACAACTAACCCTGAAGTTTCGTCTGTCCGAGATTCTGACCGTATTTTGGGGATCTTATCCTCGAAATCACGTCGTTCAGAGCAGAGTCTTGAGCCGATTAAAGAGCATCTGCTGCTGACGCGTTACTGCCCTGAGCGGGTAACCCGTGGTGATATGCTGAGTGTGCAAGATGTTGAAGAGATTTTGCGTATTCCACTGGTTGGTGTTATTCCTGAAAGCCCTTCCGTATTGCGAGCGTCGAACCAAGGTGAACCTGTTATCCTTGATAAAGACTCTGAAGCAGGCCAAGCCTACTTAGATACCGTTGAGCGCCTTTTGGGAAATGAGTGTCCTTTCCGTTTCCTTGACGAAGAGAAGAAAGGGTTTTTAAAGCGATTGTTTGGGGGATAAATTATGGCGCTCCTAGACTTTTTCCTGTCGCATAAAAAGCAGACAGCAAGCATCGCGAAAGAGCGTTTGCAGATTATTGTTGCTGAACGTCGACGTGGAGACAGTGAGCCTCACTACTTACCGGCATTGAAGCAAGATATTCTCGCCGTGATTTGTAAATATATTCAGATTGATCCAGAACATGTCACCGTGCAACTGGAGCAAAAGGGCGACGATATTTCAATACTTGAATTGAATGTCACTCTGCCAGAGGATGATGCGAAAAAGAGCCCTTAATTACCGTATTTTTAATTAAAAAGCTCTTCTACGCATCCGTTGAGTGAGTCAGTTTACGCTGACTTACTCAATAATTTCTGTAAACGCTCGCCCATCAACTCTCCGCGCCATCCTGACAGTAATTCAGGTAGATCCTGATCACTTTTCGCACAGTCAACATGCTCTGTTGATTTCCATGCAAAACTCAGTAATTGGTGAATTTGACGGCGTGATGCCAGCAGTTCACTGCTTAAACCGGTTTCCGTTTCCAGAGTACCAATAAACGCTTTGATCTCTTTAAGTGTTGCTTTGTACTCTGGGTTATCTACCAAACGGCTCAGTGCTGCAGGGCATTCACTTTCAGGCAGCTTTTTAGCCTGATCAACCATTTGCAACATTGTCCGGCCATGAAAACGAATCGCCGGATTTTCCAGCTCAAGGTGATTTAAATCACTCATGGTTTGTGGCAAATAACGGGCAACTTTCCATAAACTCAGCTCTTTAACTACAAAATTAAGTGCCAAATCACGGCGCTGAGCTTCTTCAATACGCCATTTTGCCAGTAAACGTAAACAGGCTAACTGACGCGGGTACAACTGCCATGCATTACTAATATCCCGATAAGCAAGATCTGGCTGGGTAATCTGACTACGACGCCAAACGGCCTGCAAACACTCCGCTTGTACAGCACCCATATGCCCACTCTGCTGCACTTTTTCTAGCAGCGTTTTAAACATCGGCAACAAATAATAGACATCGGCCGCGGCATAGTGACACTGCTTTTCCGTTAACGGACGAGCCAGCCAGTCGGTACGGGATTCACCTTTATCCAGCTCTACACCCTGATATTCAGCCACTAACGCGGCAAAACCGGTTGAAATACGGTGGCCAAGAAAAGCGGCCATGATCTGTGTATCCAACATAGGTGTTGGCATAACACCCAAGTAGTGCTGAAACACCTCAAGATCTTCACCACAGGCATGCAACACTTTGGTGATCGCCGGATTAACCAACAAATCACGCAGTGGTGCCAAATCTGACATTGCCAGTGGATCGATCAAAGAGACATGCTGCCCATCAAACAGCTGCACTAAGCCAAGCTGTGGATAGAGGGTACGTGTACGCACAAATTCGGTATCAATGGCAACCAGATCACAAGTTGCTGCACGCTGGCAAACCTCAAGCAGGTCGGCATCAGTAGTAATTAATCGGTAATCCACAACAATATTCTCTTCCACTATGCTATGTCTTCTTGAATGCCCGTTGCCGTATAAACATCAGGCAGAGGCGCTTTCGAAATACCTAAAGAGACCGCCCCAAGATAAGGCCGTTGTAACTTTAGTGATCGTGACAAGAATCCATTAGAGCATGTTTATATATATATCAATACACCTGCCTGTAGCCATACTACCAGACAGGTGTCATTCACGAATATTAACAACAGAAACGCCGGCAACTGCCGGCGTTTCAAGCTAAATAGGTATTACATCAGCACAAATTATGAGGCTTTAGCCTGCTCTGGCTCATCATCAACAGAGACTGCTGATAGTGTTTGAGCCTCTTCACGCAGCGCTCGGCGAAGGATCTTACCCACGTTGGTTTTTGGTAGCTCATCCCTAAACTCAACGATTTTCGGGCACTTATAGCCGGTGAGATTTTTCCGACAATACGCGATTAACTCATCACGCGTCAATGACGGATCTTTTTTCACCACGCAGATCTTAACGGCTTCACCCGACGCTTCGCTCGGCACACCTACTGCCGCTACTTCTAGTACTTTTGGGTGATGCGCGACCACATCTTCGATCTCATTCGGGTAAACATTAAACCCTGAGACGAGGATCATATCTTTTTTGCGATCAACAATCCGCATAAAGCCTTCGTTGTCAATGCGCACAACATCACCGGTAGCCAGCCAGCCCTCTTTCAATATCTCGGCGGTTGCTTCCGGACGCTGCCAGTAACCCAGCATAACTTGCGGGCCTTTGACCCACAACTCGCCAGCTTCACCGTCTTGCACTTCGTGCCCGTCGTCGTCAACCAGTTTGATATCAGTTGACGGTACCGGTAAACCGATAGCGCCGTTATACCCTTTCAGATTATACGGGCAACCTGCTACCAGCGGTGAGCACTCTGTCAGGCCATAGCCTTCAAGTAATTTAGTGCCGGTCAGTTTTTGCCACTGTTCAGCAACCGCGCGTTGTACCGACATGCCGCCCCCCACGGTTAACCGCAGAGCAGAAAAGTTAATTTCACGGAAGTCTTCATTGTGGATCAGTGCATTAAACAGTGTGTTAACGCCGGTAATCGCTGTGGCATCGTAACGCGCCAGCTCTTTAACAAACCCCGGAATATCGCGCGGATTGGTAATCAACAGGTTCTTGCCACCCATCTCT
Source organism: Plesiomonas sp. (assembly GCF_051650925.1). NCBI lineage: Bacteria > Pseudomonadati > Pseudomonadota > Gammaproteobacteria > Enterobacterales > Enterobacteriaceae > Plesiomonas > Plesiomonas sp. The sequence goes on along the minus strand of NZ_JBOFRH010000476.1, from coordinate 4,961 downwards.
AAAAACAGCAGGCAGTTTACTGTTAGCGCAAACACATGGTACAGCGGCAGAGCAGTAACAACACGCTCACGGCCCTCTTCCAGAATAGGTGAATAACCCGCTTTTGCCTGTAAAACGTTAGATACCATATTGCGGTGAGTGAGCATCGCTCCTTTTGATACGCCAGTTGTACCACCGGTATATTGCAAGAAGGCGATATCATCACAGACAATTTCCGGTTTTACATACTGCTGAAAACGCCCTTTTCGCAGCGCGGCACGGAATGAAATGGCATCTGGCAGGTTATATTTTGGCACCATTTTTTTGATGTACTTCACAACGAAGTTCACCAGTGTCCCTTTTGCCATCGGCAACTGGTCACCCATACGGGTTAAAATGACATGCTTAATCGGTGTCTGATACACCACTTTCTCTAGGGTGTGCGCAAAGTTTGAAACAATAACAATAGCTTTCGCACCACTGTCATTGAGCTGATGCTCAAGTTCTCGCGGGGTATACAGCGGGTTTACGTTAACGGCAATCATACCCGCACGCAGTACACCAAACAGGGCTATCGGGTACTGTAATAGATTCGGCATCATCAAGGCGACACGGTCACCTTTTTGCAACTTGAGGGTATTTTGCAGGTAGGCAGCAAATGCCCGACTGCTCTCTTCAAGTTTGCGGAATGTCATCACCTGCCCCATGTTAACGAAAGCAGGCTGATCGGCATAACGGTGTATGGCCTGTTCAAACAAGTCGACCAGAGATGAGTATTGATCAGGGTTTATTTCAGCTGGAACATCAGCAGGGTAACTAGAAAGCCAGACCTTTTCCACGGTAAGTCTCCTCACAAATATAGTTGTATGCCATGCCTCAGGAGGAGACCCCGGGCTAGCTTTACGCAACATAATCCGGTTGCTGTAGGATAAATGCTCTAACGACAAGCACTACTCTACAGGGCAAACCTGATCTTAACAATAAATTAACACGACTTTTTCAAACATCTGTTTATCTGTATGAAAAATCATGCAAGAGAGCGCCTAACGTTTACGATAACGTCAAGCGCATAGATAGCAGAGGCTCTCTGCAATGAACCGATTATTCACGACCGGGGAGTTTTTTCCATGCCACGTTATTGCGCAAATAGACAGGAACGGTATTCTCAACTGCCGTTGTCAGGCCATTGGCCAAGCAGTACAGCGCATAAGGCAACATATCTTGTGCCTCTGGCAGTAAAATATCACTGTTTGTCAGGCTCAACGGGCTATTGGTAGCTAAATTAGGGTATGTTTCAAAACCAGTGCCTACTTTGGCCCAGATTCCCGCAGCGCTGATCAATTGGGTATCAACAGCATCAGGGGTAAGCACCTGCTCTTCGCCCAAAAGTTGCCACTGACCATCGGCAGTACGCTGATACTGACCCCAGTAAACTTCGTTCATTCGCGCATCAATGGCAGCCAATACCTGAGTATGTTGGTGCACGCGGTGTGCGCCTTCAGCCATAGCCAGCAGGTTAGAAACACCGATCATCGGCAGATCTGCGCCCAGAGCAAGGCCCTGTGCAATACCTATCCCGATACGCACACCGGTAAAACTCCCCGGCCCGCGTCCAAATGCAATGGCATCAAGCTGTTGTAGGGAAACACCACCTTCAGCCAGCATTTGCTGAACCATGGGTAAAATACGCTGCGTGTGCTCACGCGGGCAGATCTCAGTAACGCTGTGTATCTGACCCTCTACCCAGAGTGCGGCAGAGCAGGCTTCGGTAGCAGTATCTAATGCCAGAATTCGGGTTGACATCCAAACCTCGGATTAATAACGAATAAAGAAGTAAGCTAAACCGCCAATGATAGCATAAATAGCGCCAAACCCGCTGATTACGGGCTAATCTGGTGTAAAAACTCAATCACACGTGCAATATCACGGGTGCGTGGTAGCGGAGGTAAACTCTCAAGAAAGGTTTGCCCGTAAGGTTTTGCCACCAAACGCGGATCACAAATAACAATAACACCTCGATCATCGGTATCACGGATCAGTCGCCCAACCCCCTGTTTTAAGGTGATAACGGCATCCGGTAATTGCACATCATTAAAGGGTTCACCGCCTTTGAGCTTGTTGTCTTCCATACGCGCCTTTAGCAGCGGATCATCCGGTGCAGTAAAGGGCAGTTTATCAATAATCACACACGACAGCGCCTGCCCACGCACATCGACCCCTTCCCAAAAGCTGCCCGTGGCCACCAGCAGTGCATCACCCTGCTCGACAAATTGCTGCAACAATTTTTGCTTCCCAGTTTCGCCCTGTACCAGCACAGGTAACGTTAAGCAGGCACGAAAACGCTCGGCCAGATCACGCATCATCTGATGTGAAGTACACAAGAAAAAACAGCGACCACGGCTCGCTTCAATCACCGGTGTTAACAAGCTGACTAGCCGGTCTGCGGTATACGGGCGATTCGCTTCAGGCAAAAAACGCGGTACACACAGCAGAGCTTGTTGTGAATAATCAAACGGGCTGTTTAAGGTCATCTGACGGGTTTCACCCAGCCCTAAACGCTGGCAATAGTGATCAAAGCTATCTCCCACAGCCAAAGTAGCCGAGGTAAAAATCCATGCTGCGGAGTGTGATTTCATCTGTTCACTGAATTTATCTGCAACACTGAGCGGCGTTAAATTCAGGCTAAAGTGGCGGCTTCCGCACTCATACCAGTAGCTGTAACCGCTGATATCGGTATCCATTAACCGTTTAAGCCGAGCGCGAAATAGCTCTGCCCGCTCAAATGCAGCATCGAGCAATTTAGAGCGACCGACCACTAAACGCAGCACATCAGCAGCAAAATCTAACGCATCATTTAGCCGAGCTAACGCCCCTTGTACCAGCGGATTACGCAGCATATCGCGCCAATTACCACGGGCATTGCCACCACAGAGCACGACACATAAATCCTGTGCGGTTTGTGTCAGGCGATCAGCCACTTTACTCAATTGCGCTACGTCACGCACTTCAATGTGATAACCCAGTAGCATATCTTTGCCCAGATCAAGCAACTGCCGTGAGGTTAATGACTGTCCAAAATACTGGCTAGCAATATCAGGCAACTGATGGGCTTCATCAAAAATAATCACTTCCGCTTCGGGAATGAGCTCACCAAAACCGGTCTCTTTGACTACCATATCCGCCAAAAAAAGGTGGTGATTTACTACCACTACATCAGCTTCCAGCGCTTTGCGGCGCGCTTTTACCACATAACACTCTTTATAAAGCGGGCACTCTGTACCTAAACAAGTCTCATTAGTACTGGTAATCAACGGTAATACGGGGCTGTCTTCAGCCACCACATCACAATCGCTTAGATCACCACTTTCGCTGGATGAAGACCAACTGCGCACTCGCACTAAATCGGCCAGCGTTCCGGTATCGGTAATATGGCTCTCTGCCATTTGACGATCGAGCCGGTCTAAACAGACATAGTTTGACCGCCCTTTGAGCAGCGCAATTTTTCCGGTGAAATTCAGTGCATGCTGAATCGTGGGCAAATCGCGGCTATATAGCTGATCTTGGAGATTTTTTGATCCCGTAGAGATAATTGTTTTGCGTTTTGCCGCCAGTGCCGGCACTAAATACGCATAGGTTTTCCCCGTGCCCGTGCCCGCTTCAACCACGAGTGATGTATTCTGCAAAATAGCATTGGCCACCGCATCAGCCATTTGGCGCTGCGGTTCACGCGCTTTAAACCCATTAATAGCCTGTGCCAGCGCACCATTATCCGCAAAATATTTATCAATCACACCGCAGCCTATTACCCGTTATTTTGATGGTCCGACACACAATTATGCCAACTGTATATCAATACAGCCAATATGATCTGCCATTGCGCGAATCATCCCGCATGCCAGACCGTAAGCCTGTATTAAACCCAACGCAAAGATTGCGCTGAAAGTGTTATTTTACAGTTGCTTTTAAACGCAGCTTTGGTTAAGTTGAAATTAATATGAACAGATAATCATCATGTATTGTTGAGATATTATCCATGAATTTACTGACTGTAACATCGGCTGCACGTAGCACACTGCGTATTAGCCATCACCACCATCATCACCCTGAGTAGTCTTTCAGGCGATGTTCCGTGGAAGACACTCAACGAGATCTTCCGGTGGACAGTCAGAACCAATCAGAGCCCTCGGAAGATCTTACTCCGGGGGCTTTTTACTGTGTAACGCAGCATATCATGCGCTAACAGGCAAAACGTCAACGGAAGACGTAACGAATCGAATCGAGTCACTACTTTTAAAATAGTGATTTTAAGATCTGGATTTTTAGGATTGTGAAGAGTTCAAAAACACAGAATTCACACTATTTCAGAATCGACCAAACAAGGAATTTGCCATGCTAAACAACAACCGACTGCGCATTGCTATGCAGAAATCCGGCCGCCTGAGTGATGACTCACGCGAGCTGCTGGCCCGTTGCGGTGTTAAAATCAATTTGCAACAGCAACGCCTGATCGCGTTTGCCGAAAATATGCCTATCGACATTCTGCGTGTCCGTGATGATGATATCCCCGGTCTGGTGATGGATGGCGTGGTTGATCTTGGCATTATCGGTGAAAATGTGCTGGAGGAAGAGCTACTTGGTCGTCAGGCACGTGGTGAAAACCCGCAATACCAAACCCTGCGCCGACTCGATTTTGGCAGTTGCCGCTTATCTCTGGCTGTACCATTTGACCACGCGTATAACGCCCCCGATTCGCTCACCAACGCTCGCATTGCTACCTCATACCCAAACCTACTCAAACGTTATATGGATGAGAAAGGCATTCCCTTTAAAAGCTGTCTGTTGAATGGCTCTGTCGAGGTTGCGCCGCGGGCCGGCCTTGCTGACGCCATTTGTGATCTGGTCTCTACCGGTGCAACACTCGAAGCCAATGGCCTGCGTGAAGCGGAAGTCATTTATCGCTCTAAAGCGGCGCTAATTCAACG
>NZ_JBOFRH010000475.1:0-6574 GCF_051650925.1 Plesiomonas sp. | reverse complement strand
TGGCCGAGCTCGATGTATTGATGCATGAAACCCTCACCGCCCCTCAGGTTAACGAATGGCTGACACATGCCGAACAGGAAACACTGAACGATACGCAACGGGCAAATTTACGGGAGATGCGGCGTAGTTGGTTGGCGGCCTCTGTATTACCGGCTGAATTAGTTGAGAAAAAATCGCTGGCCGGTGCGCGTTGTGAACACGCATGGCGAACGCAGCGCCCAGCCAATGATTGGCACGGTTTTGCCGCTAATTTAAAGGAAGTGGTTAAGATCTCTCGTGAAGAGGCACAAATTCGGGCCGCTGCCACTGGAAAATCCCGCTACGATGCACTGCTTGATCTGTATGAACCGGGCATGACAGGCCAGCAGCTAGACGCTATTTTTGGCGATCTGAAACAGTGGCTGCCAGATCTGTTGCAACAAGTGTTGGCAAAGCAAGCGCAGAACCCGATCATTATGCCACAAGGCCCGTTTAACCCGCAGGCACAGCGTGAAGTCGGTTTAAAAATAATGCAGTTGCTCGGGTTTGATTTTAACGCAGGCCGTGTTGATGTCAGCGCCCACCCGTTTTGTGGCGGTGTACCGGAAGATGTGCGGATCACCACCCGTTATACTGAGAGTGATTTTCTGCCCGCGCTGATGGGAATTATTCACGAAACCGGCCATGCACGGTATGAGCAAAACTTGCCACGCCATTTGCTCGGTCAGCCGGTTGCTCAGGCCCGATCAACGGCTATTCACGAATCACAAAGTCTGCTGTTTGAGATGCAACTGGCACGCTCACCAGCATTTTTAAGCCATATATTACCGCTGGTACAACAACAATTTGGCGATCAACCCGCCTTTGTCCGTGATAACTTTCTGGCACTGAACATGCGGGTAAAACAGGGGTTTATTCGTGTCGATGCCGATGAGGTAAGTTATCCGGCGCATGTGATGTTGCGCTACGAAATAGAACGCGCGCTGATTGAAGGGGATATCGAAGTTGACGATATTCCGGCGTTGTGGGATGAAAAAATGCAGGCTTATCTGGGGCTCAGCACGGCCGGTAATTTCAAAGATGGCTGTATGCAGGATATTCACTGGACAGATGGCTCTTTTGGTTACTTTCCAACCTACAGCCTTGGGGCGATGTATGCTGCGCAGCTTTTTCATCATGCACACCTAGCCTGCCCAGAGCTAGATGCACAGATTGCGCGCGGAGATCTAAGTGCACTGTTTAGCTGGCTACAACAAACTATTTGGCAACAGGGTAGCTGCTTTACCACTGATGAGCTGATCCGGCACGCCACCGGTGAAACACTTAATCCGGCCTATTTCCGTCGCCACCTTGAACAACGCTATTTATAATGGCGGATTGATCACTGAAATCGGTGACAATCGCGGCCGTAAATAGCCGTCGTCACCGTTTATATCTACTATATCTACACCCTTCAGGGGAAAACGATAACCGTAAGGCTATTTTTCCTCTGAATCTGCCAACTGAAGATAACTGGCTGACTGGTTACGGCCATGTGTTTTTGCGTAGTACAACGCTTGATCGGCCTGAGCAATCAGCGTATCGGCGGATAAACACGCTTGATCGGTTGCTGTAATTCCAACACTTATCGTCACACACTGTGCTGTAGCGGAGTGCGCATGCGGGAGTTGTAACGCGCTAATCTGCTCACATAACCACTGCCCGTATTCACGCAGTGTCTCTGCTGTTATCGCAGGCAAAATAATCGCAAACTCCTCGCCACCATAACGGCAGACCATATCTCCGGCTCGCCGTGCGCTTTGCTGTAAACAGCGTGCAATGGCTTTCAAGCACTGATCACCGGCTAAATGGCCATAACCATCGTTGTAAGCTTTAAAGTGATCAACATCAATCATGACCAAACCTAACGACTGTTGGCTGCGAAAATGACGTGGTAGTTCAACAGCAAGCCGGTTATCAAAGGCCCGGCGGTTATATAGTCCGGTAAGCCCATCAAGATTAACCAATTGCCGTAACTGATCTGATAAACGTTTTAATTTCAACTGAGTACTGACACGAGCACGAATAATAGCTGCATGGTAAGGCTTATAAATAAAATCAACCGCGCCAACCGCCAGCCCTTCAACCTCTTTATAAGGGTCGTGTGTACCGGTAACAAAGATAATCGGAATATCTTGCGTTAAAGGGTCTGACTGCAACTGCTGACAAACATCAATACCACTTTGCTCTGGCATTTCAATATCCAGCAAAATCAGATCAGGAATAGACTCTCTGGCCAATAAAAGGGCCTGTTCACCACTACTGGCATGAATAATTTGCCCAAAGTTTTTCAAAATAGAGGACAACAGCAAACGTGATGCCCGTGAATCATCCACTAAAAGCAACAGAGGTTGCCGCAGTGCGATATCAGAATCCATGATATTTTTTATCCTACACGCCAGTGAATGATGCCTATTTACTCTGGTTTTCTATTCCAAATAGTGGTGCTCTGCCAAGTCATGCAAAACGGGAAAAAGAAACCAGCCTATAATAATAACAATCCGTTACGTTAATGCACTCTTTTTTCATCATACCCATTACAGTATGGCAGCACACAAAATTATACATTGTGTTGCAATTTATCGGTGTGATTTCCTACCACTTTAGCGCTTTACTCTGTTAACGATATAAAACATAAAAAAAAGATTTGCGTACCAACATACATTTAGCGGTATTAGAAAGAGGCAATACAGGGTCATTGTGAACATAGCGGTGCTTTATCCCTGAATAAACTCAGCTTTTTATTATCTTGTGCTAACGTTTATGTTGTATGAATTACACCCTTCACATCAGCGAAATCATTACCGGAATAAGGAGTTATTCATGTGTAAAGTTGCCGTGGTTTATCACAGCGGGTATGGCCACACTCAAAAACAGGCTGAAGCTGTGTTTGCTGGGATCAATTCCGTAGCAGGGGTTGATGCAGCTTTGTATCAAATTGACAGCCAAGGTGAGCTGCCTGACGATGCGTTCAGTCAGTTGGAAGAGGCTGATGCTATTGTGTTTGGTTCGCCCACTTATATGGGAATGGCATCGTGGCAGTTTAAAAAATTCGCTGATGCCAGCTCGCGCCCGTGGTTTACTCAAAAATGGAAAGATAAAATTGCCGCAGGCTTTACCAACTCTGCAACCATGAATGGTGATAAACACTCAACACTGCACTATTTTTTCACTCTGGCCATGCAGCACAGTATGATCTGGGTGGGAACCGGTTTAATGCCTTCTAACACCAAAGCTGCTGACCGTAATGATATCAACTATGTCGGTGCATTTGCCGGCGCAATGGCACAGTCACCGGCTGATGCTAGCCCTGAAGAGGGCCCATTACCGGGGGATCTAAAAACCGCGCGACTATTTGGTCAGCGAATTGCTGAAGTCACACTCAAATGGCGCGGCCAGTAAGCGTAAGTACCACACTTATCAGAGCAAAATCAGATAGCGTATACTGATATCAGGAAAATAGATTACGCCTGTGCTCTTTTTGCTGCACAGGCCTTCTCTACAATGACTAGCATTGACAGCCATAAAATGGCTTTGTACTACAGTCTGTTTGTATCCAACATTATATTTATTATTTGAATAGGTTAAACCATGACTCCCGCCGTTGTTCTGTTGAAAAAACAACATATCTCGTTTGAATTACACCCCTACGAACATGACCCCGATAACACCCATTTTGGTGAAGAAGCAGCAACACAGCTAGGCGTTGACCCTCAGCGCGTCTATAAAACCTTGCTGGTTAGCCTCAATGGTGATGCAAAGAATCTCGCGGTGGCGATTGTGCCGGTAGCAGGCATGCTGGATTTAAAAAAAGTAGCTAAAGCGTTGGGGGCAAAAAAAGCGGACATGGCTGATGTGGCTATTGCACAGCGGACAACCGGCTATCTGGTAGGTGGAATTAGCCCATTAGGTCAGAAAAAGCGCTTGCCGACAGTACTCGACAGCGGTGCGGGGCAATTTCCCACCATTTTGGTTTCCGGCGGAAAACGCGGTTTAGATATTGAATTAGCACCACACGATTTACTGCAGGTACTCAGCGGAAAATCAGCCGATATTGCCAAGCTCGATGACGAGTGATCAAATATACCCTGGCGATAACCTAATCGGCTGACAGGTGCCGATGAGGTGATATGAGAGGTGGAGTAAGCACACAAATATAGTCGGCAGATAAATGTGTAAGGCAACGCATTTACAGTGTTACGTTACACACTCATCTGTCTGTGGCATTAATCTTTCGTATCAATATGTAGAATCAATTTGTATGTAAAATCAATCTGTCTGAATCAATAATGCCTACAACGATTTATACACCATGATCAGCGATAGCTACTTGCCCGAACAACAGGATCACCACGTTGAGCATGATCAGAGGTAGGCTCAGGTTGTAGCTGAAACTGGCTCATTGGCTCGCGGCCTTGCTGATGTAGATTCATACTCAAAGAGGCAAACGCCGCAACCGGCAGTGCCACTAGCATCAAGGCAATAAGTGAATCCTTCATTAAGCATTCCTTTTATTGTGAACGATGATTAGCATCTACACGTGCAGTTAACACGGCAGAACGGATCATAACTTGCTACAATTAATAGGTAAAAACTATTAAATTAACAGGTATGCTCTATTTTATTAAATTTCTGTGCACTGGCATAGTAATAAGAGTCGAATTTGACCCTGTTTTTAGTCAGTGTATTTTCTGACTCAGAGTCGGTTGTTACTTTTTCATCAAAACGTTACGTTGGTGTGGCTCATCCTAGTCACAAACAGGAGTATGTATGTTTGTAGTGATTTTTGGTCGTCCTGGTTGCCCTTACTGTGTCCGCGCAAAAGAGTTGGCTGAGAAATTGAGTGCAGAACGTGACGATTTCCGTTTCCGTTACATTGATATCCATGCCGAAGGGATCTCAAAAGAAGATCTGGAAAAAACAGTCGGTAAACCTGTTGCAACTGTGCCACAAATTTTTATCGATCAGGAGCATATCGGCGGCTGCACTGATTTTGAAGCGTACGCAAAAGAGCATTTGAGCCTGTATAGCGAATAAATTTACAGGGTCTTTTAATGTTATGTCGCTTTACGCTATCTGTCATTATGCCATGCACCCTGTAAACGCGTTGCAGACATAAATAGCGGGTGTGTTTTTAATACACAAAAAGATAAGCACAGCATATGAAAAAGAGAAGCCAGACAGAACCTGTTGAACTTCTCTTTTTTTATACCTGATAGATTTTATGTCTGATAGGTTTATGCCTGATAAACTGCATTTTACCGCTTAAAATACACCATTTAACCTATGCTGCTATTGTCTTTTGTCTTTGGCTAATGCCCATGACTACGGTGTTGCTGGCGCATACGTAATTTATAGTATTGTAAAATACGTGAACCAAAGATATAGAGCAGCGTACCCAACCCGCACCAAAATACTGCACCCAAAAAGTACACTACCAGATCAACAAAACGTTCATACGAAGAGAGTGCCGCCAAACGAATCACAATACACACCGGCAGTGCCAACAGTGTACCAAGCAGTGCATGCAGTAAGCCTTCACGCCGCGAAAGATATGCTGATACCACGCCTGGGATCATAAAAAATAGCAACCCCGTATGCCCCGATGTTTGTTGCAGCGGGTATGGCAAACCCTGAAAGAAAAAAATAATACAAAACAGTGCGCCGCCAATAATGGCGATATTCCAATTCCATTTTTGCATTCGTCGACTCCTTTCGACATTTACTCGGCCAATCGGTGTCTATAAAGATCAGCGTACCTAATTAGAAAACCATTAAATCGGGTGATACATCAAGACTTATAGCCAAATAAATAGGAAATCCAAAAAAGTTAGATGTAAAATACGGTGTGGACATAATGTTTATCATTACATTGAAATTATATTGTCAAATAATGTCATCATTTTTAAAACATTACGTTTACATTTATATTGGTACATGTCTTCTCTTGTATTAGCGAATATATCACTGTTTGCTGATATGTATTTCTCCACTTAATTTGGCCACAGAATCAACATTGTGAATATCGACGTATCAGCATTGCTCAATGGAAATGACATACTGCTTTTGTTTGTCGTACTCGCTCTCGGACTATGTCTGGGCAAGCTACGTTTTGGATCGATCCAACTGGGTAACTCTATCGGAGTGCTCGTTGTCTCCTTGCTGCTCGGACAGATGCATTTTACGCTAAATGCCGAAGCCCTCAGTCTGGGTTTTATGTTGTTCATTTTCTGCGTGGGCATTGAGGCTGGGCCAAACTTTTTTGCGATTTTCTTTCGCGACGGTAAAAACTACCTACTATTGGCACTGGTCTTGGTCATCAGTGCGCTGTGTATCGCCTTTAGCTTAGGCCGATGGCTCGGGTGGGATATCGGGTTAACCGCAGGTTTGCTGGCCGGTTCAATGACCTCAACACCGGTTCTGGTTGGTGCTCGGGAATCACTGCTCAGTGGTTCACACAATATCGCTAACCCTGAATTAGTGCAGACGGCATTGAGTAATTTAAGTTTAGGCTATGCACTCACCTATCTGGTGGGTTTAGTCAGTCTGATCCTTG
>NZ_JBOFRH010000474.1:0-6834 GCF_051650925.1 Plesiomonas sp. | reverse complement strand
ACACCGGCAATCATCAAGCAAGCACTTGAAGCTGGTCAAGATTTAGAGAGTTTTGCTATCACCGCATAATCAATTTACTTCACGTTTATACCGTGAATGAATATGCAATAAAAAGCCCACATCTACTGTGGGCTTTTTTGTTATTTCACCGTTAAGGATATTGATGTTAGCACTTGTAGAATTGACGATACTTTGTTGTCACTTCTATTACGATTTATTTGTGATTTAACATTTATCTCGCTATCCCATAAATTGCTGTTACAGCATTCAACGTTTCTATTTTGATATAACAGCAACATTAAGGTTATTCTGACGTTGCATATCCATTTGGATTACGGCTTTGCCAGCGCCAAGTATCTTCCATCATATCAGAAAGCCCGCGCTGTGCATGCCAACCCAACTCCTGATCGGCTAATGCCGGTTCAGCGTAACAAACGGCAATATCACCGGCACGACGAGCCACCACACGATACGGCACGGGTTTACCCGATACCTGTTCAAAAGCACGTACCATATCCAGAACTGAATATCCCTGACCGGTGCCTAGGTTGAAGGTAAAAATACCATCGCGATCAGCAATGTAATTCAGCGCTTTTAAATGACCTAAGGCCAGATCCACCACATGAATATAATCGCGCACACCTGTGCCATCGGTAGTAGGATAATCATCGCCAAAAACAGACAATTGCTGTAAACGCCCTACCGCGACTTGTGAAATATATGGCAACAAGTTATTTGGAATGCCATTTGGATCTTCCCCAATTTCACCGCTGATATGTGCGCCTACCGGATTAAAATAGCGTAATAACACCACTGACCAACGCGGGTCTGCAGCAACAATATCACGCAGCATCTCTTCAACCATTAATTTTGAACGGCCATACGGGTTTGTTGCGCTCGTCGGGAAGTGCTCCTGAATCGGTACAGTATGCGGATCACCATACACCGTTGCAGATGAACTAAACACTAAACGAAAGACCCCGGCTTGTGCCATTTCATCGCACAACACCAGCGTACCCGAGATATTATTTTGGTAATAGGCCAGAGGGATCTGTGAAGACTCCCCCACCGCTTTTAAGCCAGCAAAATGAATAACAGATTCAATATTGTGTGTTGCAAAAATAGCGCGCAGCGCACTACGATCACTAATATCAGCCTGATAAAACTGTGCGGTTTTACCGGTCAGTTTTTCAACTCGGCGAAGTGATTCACGGCTGGAATTACACAGGTTATCGATAATAACCACTTCTTCGCCACTATTTAGCAGCTCAAGTACAGTGTGGCTACCAATATATCCTGTGCCACCGGTGACTAAAATAGCCATAAAAAATCCTTATTTTGGGGAATTAAGAGACTGTTTAGCCGCCAATTGTAACAGGTAATCAGAAAACTCTTCGCCCAACTCATTGTGGCGCATTCCGTATTCAACAAACGCTTTCATGTACCCTAATTTACTGCCGCAATCATGGCTACGACCACGAATGTGATAAGCCTCAACCTGCTGAGTTTCCATCAACATAGCAATTGCATCAGTAAGCTGAATTTCATCACCTGCGCCCATTGGCGTTTTTTCAAGTAAAGACCAGATCTCTTGTGGTAAGACATAGCGCCCTACCACCGCCAAATTTGATGGCGCTTCATCTTGTGCTGGTTTTTCAACCACAGCGGTCATCAGATGTGATTCACCCGGTTGTAATTTTGCACCACCACAGTCAGCAACACCGTAATTTGATACATCATCTTCTGGAACGGGTTCAACCATAACTTGACTGATACCGGTATCAGCAAAACGCGTTAACATTTCCGCCAGGTTTTCTGTTTTCGGATTCGCATCAAAGTCATCAATAATGACATCAGGCAGTACCACGGCAAAAGGTTCGTTACCAATTAACGGTTTTGCACACAATACGGCATGGCCCAAACCTTTTGCATGCCCTTGACGAACATGCATGATGGTGACATGTTTTGGGCAAATCGCCTGAATATCTTCCAGAAGCTGACGTTTTACACGTTTTTCAAGTGTGGCTTCTAATTCAAAGCTGGTATCAAAATGGTTTTCAATCGAGTTTTTTGACGAATGTGTAACCAGAACAATCTCAGTGATCCCTGCCGCAATACACTCGCTGACAACATATTGAATCAACGGTTTATCTACAATCGGTAGCATCTCTTTTGGGATTGCCTTGGTCGCTGGCAACATCCGCGTCCCCAAACCCGCGACAGGAATTACCGCCTTGTGAACCTGATAATTAGACATTTGCCATCCTCGCAATAAAACAAATTTTTAAATGTAATCGGTAAAATGTACACGAAACACGGTATACAGAAAATATACGTCTCATGAAATACCACTCCGTATATTTCACAAAAGCCACCTTATTGTGAAGATACCGTAATGGTGAAGAGACTATGTATCTCTATCTCTGTTCTGGATAGAGACAAAATACTGCTCTGTATATTACATGCAATCACAGACTCTCTTGCCATGCACCCATCATGTTTTGAACAAAGTAATAACAGTATGGCTGATTATATCGTGAGTATATCAGCCAATAGTGCGATTAACCGATTCAGCTTCACGTATATGGCTAATCTGAATAACCATAGCGGTTTATTTTTTGTTATTAATGTTAAATTCATTCACATTGCAATATAAGGCATGATGCACCTACCATACAAAGTAAATTAGGGCTTTAAACTGCCAAATGTAATTAATGCGTTATTTTATACCAGCAAAGTAACTCAGAAAAGCGATAAGCTCACCTATCCCCTACACTCTGTTCCCAAAACATACAAAGAGTTACCGAAACAATGATTTGTTTCAAAAATGTTTTAGATTGCAGATTAAACCTCTACGGTGTATATAAAAATGGAGTTTTAAAAAAACAAAAAAGGAAAGTGATGAACAACACACAACATTCCAACTTTTTAGGCCACCCAAAAGGTCTATTTTTACTGTTTAGTACCGAATTGTGGGAAAGATTCTCTTATTACGCAATGCGGGCAATTTTGGTTCTCTATCTCACTGATAAAACAGTGAATGGTGGATTAGGCTGGTCAACAGAAGAAGCACTTAAGCTTTACGGTATTTATACCGGTTTGGTTTACATTACTCCGCTTATTGGCGGCTGGTTAGCAGATAATGTGCTGGGTCAGCGTAAATCGATTTTGATTGGCGGCACCTTGATGGCGCTGGGTCAATTTACGCTGGCATTGCCACATGGCATGTTAAATGGTGCTGATATCACCGCATTTTATGCTGGGTTAGGCTTGCTAATCTGTGGTAACGGTCTATTTAAGCCGAATATCTCCACTATGGTGGGTGATCTGTATCAAGAGGGCGATAACCGCCGTGATGGTGCATTTACTATCTTCTATATGGGGATCAATTTAGGTGCTCTGATTGCAGGTTTGGTTGCTGGCTCTGTATCTACCGCCATGGGCTGGAAATCAGGCTTCTTCTGTGCCGGTATCGGCATGCTGATTGCGCTGGCTGTTCAGCTAATGTTTGCCCGTAAACTGCTGGGAAATATCGGTGTTGTTCCGGCGGCAAAACGTGATAAAGCACTGAATGCTGATCGTAAAGGCCCGCTGACAAAACAAGAAGTTGATCGACTAAAAGTAATTCTAGTTCTTGGTCTGTTTACCATTGTTTTCTGGGCCGGTTTTGAGCAGGCCGGTGGCTTGATGAATATCTATGCCGCTGAGTATACCAACCGAATGATCGGTAACTTTGAAGTACCGACGGCGTGGTTTCAATCATTAAACCCGTTCTTTATTATTACCCTTGCTCCTCTGATTGCCGCTATCTGGGTTAAGCTGGGTCAGCGTGAACCAAGTTCACCGATCAAATTTGCCATGGCGATGTTTATGCTGGCACTGGGCTTTCTTTGCATGATCGGTGCAGTGTTTGATGCCAAGGTATCGGGCAAAGCCAGTATGATTTGGCTGGTTGGCGCCTATTTCTTCCACACGTTGGGTGAGTTGTGTCTATCCCCTATTGGCCTTTCAATGGTGACAAAACTTGCACCACTGCGCCTAGCCTCTTTAATGATGGGTGCATGGTTTGGCTTTAACGCATTGGCAAACTACACCGCAGGGATTATCGGCTCATTTGTTGGCGAATCAGGCCCACTGGCAATTTTTGGTGGTATCGCGATTGCAGCAACCATCGCCGGCCTGATCCTTCTGATGGCATCTGGCAAGCTAATTTCATGGATGCATGGCGCTGAAGGCCGCCGACCGTCACTGCAAAAAGTAGAGGTTAATACTGTTGAGCAACCGTAATAAACATTAATCGCAGATTTGCGATGCGATGATAAGGCAGTAGCACAACCAGAAATAGATAAGGTGTGCTACTGCCGATTAAACAAAATAATATCTGCGGTATCACAAGCTACATTTGCACGAATATCATTTTTACTCAAATCATCAATGTGTTTAGCAGCAGGCCGAGTATTTTGGCCTGCTTTTTTTTCGCTTTGCACGTGTAAATCTAAGTGCCCGTGGTGAAATGATGAAACATTGGCGCTCCATTGTACTGTCTGCAACTTAATGGTCTCAGCCTGTAAACTGCCCTTAAGACCTAACGGCTGAGTAGAGGATAAGCGGTACTTCTCATCTTCTGCCGTCGTGATATCAACACTGATTCCGGCCACGGAGAGTTGCAAGCTTCCGCTCTCTGACTGATAAGAACCAATTAATAACCGAGGATTCATTGTCAGCCCAGCCTGACGAAAAGTCTGATAAATTTTGCGCAAAATATCTTCATGGGTGAGCACAAAATTGAGAGAATCAGGATGGCTCAAAAAACCATTGAAAAGAGTACGCAGTAACAGTGCAGCTACCGGACCATCACGGCCTGCGGCTGACATATCAAAGACATAAAAACCAAACTTATCTGCACTTAACGGTGCTAAATCAAATACCAACCCCATATGATCGGCCTGATTTATCTGTCGGTAACGCACTGATGAATGGCTAATACTCGATTGTACCGGCGGCATCAACTGACGAATCAACTGCACAGAGCCAGCCGGGTTTTGGTGCAACTGCTGAAAATACTCATTAAGCTCTTCGACTTCTAGATCATGGTTTTTTCGGGTTTGCAGCACATCCATAATAGTGGAATGCAAAATATATAAATCATCTAATGGCTTGGTAAGATAATCTGAAGCTCCCGCACGCAATGCATCTGCTACATCAGAAAATTTTTCTGAACCTGAGATCACAATCACCGGTGTTTTATTTCCATGCGCCCGTAAGATCTTAACCAGCTCAATGCCGCCCATCACTTCCATGCTCAGATCGCACAAAATCACATCAGGCTTGTAGTGAGCAAGTTTATCAAGTGCATACTGCCCATTTTGCGCTTCAATGACTGTACCGCCGAACCGCTCAATAAAATGGATGAGTTGTTGCCGAAAGATCGGATCATCGTCAACCAGCATGAAGTGGTAGCCACTAAAATTTATTTTTCCCTGACGCTGATTCTCCGCTTCCATATTCACACCTCCGCATGCCCTACGAGTAAAGTGTGTGCCAAAAAACCAATTAATGCGCGAAATCATGGCTTATTTGACGTTATTTTTGTAAAGAGATCCTATTTTTCATCGCGTAATTGCAAAAAAGCGACAATAGGTTCTAATTGTTCAGAGACTCTTTCCACTGCCCGATAACCTGCATCTATCGCGGCAGCCGCATGGTGAAAATCGAGGGTAGAAATCTGTGTCACATTAGGCTGAATAAGCACATCCGGTGGGTCACCCGCCATTCGGCTTTTTTTCAGTCGGCTTTCGAGTATTTGCATTGATGATGTCATCACGTCTAACGCTGATGGCACATTATCATTTCGCTTTTGTGGCAATATTTTCTCAATTTTATGCCGTAATTTTGCCTGCCAACTCTCATCTTCTGTTTGTGTCAGCTCTATAGGATATGCCGAAAGCATATCTATTTTGGCCATCTGGTGCTCTCGGCCCAAATCGACTGCGATGACAAAATCTGCCCCCATCGCTTTTGCCAGTGAAATAGGAACTGGATTGACGACTGCGCCATCTACCATCCATTTTCCATCGAGCTGCATAGGGGCGAGTAAACCGGGCATACTGCATGATGCTCTGACCGCTTGTTGCAGGTCTCCTTTCATCAGCCAGCGCTCGCGTCCGGTCTCTAGCTCAGTTGCTACTACCGCAAAGGGTTTGATGCAATCTTCGATATTCTTTTTGCCAATTTTTGCAGCAGCAATGTCAAAAACCCGCTCACCACGAATCAAACCGCCTTTTCCCCACTCAAAATCC
This sequence comes from Plesiomonas sp., assembly GCF_051650925.1. Lineage (NCBI taxonomy): Bacteria > Pseudomonadati > Pseudomonadota > Gammaproteobacteria > Enterobacterales > Enterobacteriaceae > Plesiomonas > Plesiomonas sp. The sequence goes on along the minus strand of NZ_JBOFRH010000474.1, from coordinate 535 downwards.
ATCAGCCGGATCACATCCCAATAGCTGAAGTCTTTTACCCATGTTTCCAGTTCGCTAAGCCGGTTGTTGGCGTAAGCTGCACCAACAAACGCACCGATAGAGGTTCCCACCACGATATCAGCTTCTATCCCGCAATCAGATAAGGCTTTTAGTACGCCTATATGCGCCCACCCTTTTGCTGCACCTGCGCCTAGCGCAATGCCAATTTTTATTTTCTCCATAATTTTATGTATACACTCCTGATTGCCGTAAAATAATCGCCATTCCCGTAATATTTTTATGATGAGTAGATGGAAATGAACGAACAAACACTGTGCCCTTGTGGCAGCTTGCAGACTTTCGCGCACTGTTGTAGCCCGTTGCTCGATGGTACTGCGGTAGCCCCGAGTGCAGAAGCGCTGATGCGCTCACGTTATACTGCACACGTAACGCATAATGTTCAGTATATCATTGACACTTATCACCCTTCTCGGCAAGCACAGACTTTTCGTGACGATATTGTGAATGCCTGTGAACAGGTGACATGGCTGGGGCT
>NZ_JBOFRH010000473.1:0-5317 GCF_051650925.1 Plesiomonas sp. | reverse complement strand
CAGATACCCCGCAGTACCAAGCATTTCACAAGCGAGAAGCACCAGACCTAAAACAATCCAGTGCAACGCTGACCATGCAGAAAATGCGCTTAGCACGAACGTTCGCCTTGTTTATTTGCACTATTTTTAACGCTCGGATCTGCTTTTAATAACTCGGAGATGCCGCCAATAGCGCCAATTAAACCACTCGCTTCCAATGGCATTAACACAATTTTGCTGTTCTCAGCCTGACCAATGGCCTGCAACGCTTCTGTGTATTTTTGTGCGACAAAGTAGTTAATGGCTTGCATGTTACCGGCACTGATTGCATCTGAAACCATCTGGGTTGCACGCGCTTCGGCTTCTGCAGCACGCTCACGCGCTTCAGCTTGCAAAAATGCGGCTTGACGCTCCCCTTCAGCTTTTAAAATTTGTGACTGTTTATCACCCTCAGCACGTAGGATCTCTGCCTGACGAACACCTTCTGCCTCAAGAATATCTGCGCGCTTATTTCGCTCAGCTTTCATTTGCGCATTCATTGCTGCAATCAACTCTTGTGGTGGGCGCACATCGCGGATCTCGATACGGGTAATTTTCACACCCCATGCATTGGTCGCTTCATCTAAAATCCGCAACAAACGGCTGTTAATGGTATCGCGCTGTGAGAGCATCTCATCAAGCTCAAGTGCGCCTAATACGGTACGAATATTGGTCATAATCAGGTTACGAATCGCGTTCTCCAGATCATTGACTTCATACGCGACTTTTGCCGGATCAAACACTTGCACAAAACAGACCGCATCAATCGTGACATTCGCGTTATCTTTCGAGATAACCTCTTGTGAGGGAATATCCAGCACCCGCTCCATCATATTGATTTTATGCCCAACACGATCAATAAAGGGGATCACAAAATTCAAGCCGGGCACGAGTGTATTGGTGTAACGGCCAAAACGCTCGACTGTCCACTGATAACCCTGCGGGACAATTTTGAACGCGGTAATAATGATGATAAATGCCACTATGACAAAGGCAAATATGGGTGAAAATAGCGTAATATCCATCAGTTAACATCCTTGATTAATGCGATTACTGGCCACTCAATACGCGGGCCGGATCGATACGGGTTGCACGCCATGCCGGATAAAGACTGGCAAGCAAGCTTAAGATGATGGCGGTGATGGCAACTAAAACAACATCCTGTATACGCAGTTCACTGGGTAGAAAATCGACAAAATAGATATCACCCGACAAGAATTTATGCCCCACCAGTGTCTCTATTGCACGAATAATACTCGTTAAATTCAGTGATAACAGCACCCCGCCGATGACACCAAAAGTACAACCCACCAGCCCAGCCATCATGCCGTACCACAGGAAAATATTACGGATGATTCGGTTGTTTGCGCCCATTGTCCGCAATACGGCAATATCACTTTGTTTGTCTTTTACCGCCATCACCAGCGTAGAGACAATGTTAAAACAGGCCACACTGATCACTAATACCATGGCCAGATACATGATCACACGAACCATCTGAATATCACGGTACATATAGCCATATGTGCCCATCCAGCTACGCACATAACCGTATACACCGGTTAAGCGCCCTGCATCACGCACTATTTTTGAGGCTTCAAAAACTTTATCCACCTTCATGGCAACACCGCTGACACCCTCGCCTAAATCAAGATACTCTTGCGCATCACGCAGAGGAACCATCCCAAAGGTGTGATCTAGCTGGCCGTGTAGTTGTAATAAGCCGGTAACTTGTAAACGAATACGCTTTGGCTGACGCAGTTTCATTTCAGGATCAGGATTTGGGATCATCAGAGTCAACCAATCGCCGACTTTAATGCCAAGAGAATCAGCAACTCCTTTTCCCAAAATAAGCTCATTTTTACCAGAACGGAACGTTTTCCATGCATCCCCTAAAACAAATTGGGGTAATGCACTGATCTTCTCTTCAGAGGCCGGATCAACTCCACGGATTTGTACGGCTTTAAGCTGTGTTCCTTGATCTGCTAATGCAGTAAAGGTGACATAAGGCGCAGTTGCCACAATTCCGGGGTGACGTTGTAACCTTGTCTCGACTTTTTGCCAATCAAGCAAACTACCTTCAGCGGGAGTAATTTCACCGTGTGGTACAACGGCCAGAATACGGTCATTGAGTTCACGTTGAAAACCATTCATGGCACTTAAGCCCATGATTAAAACCGCAACACCCAGTGCAATACCCAGTGTAGAGATAACCGAGATAAATGACACCATACCGTTGCGACGGCGCGCTCGGCTATAACGTAACCCGATAAACAGTGATAACGGACGCAGCATTAACGCCCCCCTGTTTTGACACTGAGTTCACGGGTAAGTAAACCATCACGCATCTCTAGCTGTCGACTTAACCGACCGGCGAGATTCAGATCATGTGTTACGACTAAAAAGGTTGTGCCGTGCCGTGCGTTTAATTCACCCAATAGCTCAAAAATACCGTCAGCCGTACGCTGATCAAGGTTACCCGTAGGCTCATCAGCTAAGACCAGTGAAGGTTGATTGACCAGTGCGCGAGCAATGGCAACGCGCTGACGTTCACCACCGGATATCTCAGACGGACGATGATCGACTCGGCGGGCAAGGCCCACTGCAGTCAACATTTCTTGTGCACGTTGTTGAGCGACTTTTGGTGACTCTCCGGCAATTAACAGCGGCATAGCGACGTTTTCTAATGCCGTAAAGTCAGGCAATAAGTGGTGAAATTGGTACACAAAGCCAATATGATCATTGCGCAGCTTAGCCTGCTCAGAGTTGCTCATAGCGTAGACATCTTTGCCCTGAAACAGCACTCGCCCTGATGTGGGTTTATCCAGCCCACCGAGTAAATGCAGCAGTGTACTTTTCCCCGAACCGGAGCTACCGACCACCGCCACCAGTTCCCCTTTTGCCAAGGTGAATGAGACGCCGCGTAATACGTCAGTCTCCATGCCGCCTTCACGGTAGGTTTTGACGAGATTTTCACAGACTAACAGTGGCTTATTCATAACGTAGTGCCTCGGCAGGTTTGACAGCTGATGCGCGCCAAGCAGGATATAAGGTGGATAACAGTGCCACGATAATGGCAAAAAGAATGATGGTGATAATTTGCAGTGGTTCAACCACAACAGGAAGCGAGCTGCTCTGTAAAAGCTCTATCCCTAAAAGAGATAAAATGCTGTTGAGATTTGTGGCAATCAACGCACCCAACGCGCCCCCACACAGTGCGCCCACCACGCCAGCAGACGCGCCTTGGGTAATAAAGATGATCATAACTTGACGCGCGTTAAGCCCCAGTGTTTGTAAAATCGCAACTTCACCCTGCTTCTCCATCACCATTAAGCTCAGTGAGGTGATGATATTAAAGGCTGCAACGGTAATGATCAGACTTAGAAGCAGCCCCATCATGTTTTTTTCCATTTTGACAGCCTGAAACAACTCGCCTTTACGGGCACGCCAATCTTCCCAAATCAGGTGATCGGGCAGCGGTGTTTTAGCAACTTGCGCAACATCAAGTGGATCTTTTAGGAATAACCGCCACCCGCTGATATCACCATTAGGTAAACGCATTAACCGTGCAGCATCTTGAATATTCACTAAAATTTGTGATGCATCAACATCACTACCGGCAGAGAAAATACCTGATACAGTAAACAACCGCTGACTTGGAATTCGCCCCATAGGGGTAAATTGCGATGCACTGGTGACCATAAGGCGCACTTTATCACCCAGCACAACGCCAAGCTGACCGGCCAAGGTATCCCCCAAAATAACATGGTATTCACTTGGCTTGAGTGAATCGAGCGAAGAGTCAATCAGGAACGCAGAGAGTGGATCGCCCTCTTTCGGATCAATACCGAGCATGACGCCTGCACCAATATTTTGTGCACTTTGAATAATCACATCACCCATCACCAAAGGGGTATGATTGACGACATCAGGGATCATTGCCAGTTGACTAAACGGAACAGTATCAGGGTTTATTGAGCCCTGTTCTGAGGTAATTAATACCTGAGGCATCAAATTCAGGGTGTTATCTTTCAAATCGCGCTCAAAACCATTCATCACCGAAAGCACAATGATCAGGGCCAAGACCCCAAGCGTGATCCCCATGGTGGATAAACGGCTAACAAAACGCCCAAAACGATCACCGGTGCGACCGCGCAGATAACGTAAGCCAATAAATATTGAAGCCGGAGTAAACATAAGAAGTAGGCTTGACCGTAAAGTAAAAATAAGATTAACCCGATGAAACAGAAAATCAGCGTTTTTTCTTGCCAACCGGAATAAATACACAAGGTTACTGGGTGATATTATTCACTATTTACAGAAAAACTTACACAAGATTAGCATTTAACATTGTCTCGCATCACAACTGGACACAAACATTGTGCTTAACTCTTAATAAGTAGGGATAAATGGCGCTGTCAGGCTTGTTTTACGCCGCTTGTAGCAGTTTTTCGGTTGTCTTTCCTCTTCCTGCTACATCTCTGATAATATCCTCTTATTGATATGAATCAGGTTTTTGCTATGGATCAGGGTCACTTTTTTTCCGTTCAACAACGTTTATCCGTTAACATCATTCCTTTAGCACAAGGAACACCGCTACCCGATCAGGCAACATTTGAACGCGAAATTCCTCTGCCTTTTCGCATTGCCGCAGAAACGGCACACCTTGATGCCAGCGGTATTCGCTCACTACAAAATCTAGGTTCTGCTGCTGATGATTTGGTCAATTTTTTGCATGTGCAGCAGCAAAAAATCGATCTCTTAGTACACTATATTTTAGGGCAAGAAGATCAGCCGACCCACCGACATACCACTCACTCATTCAGTGCCGGAGGTGTGCGCTATTTTTGCGAAACGCTTCCCGCCCTTGGCACACACATGTGCATCAAGCTTTTTTTGCCTCACCCTGCTGCCGCTATTTATTGCTACGGTGAAGTCGAGGCGATTGAAATAGAGCAAGGCCAGCCTCTGGTGCAAATTCGCTTTACCCATTTGCGTGATAATGATCAGGATTTGCTGATCAGAGCCGCCTTATATACACAACAGCAACAGCTCAAACAACGTGCCGAGCTCAGAGTAAAAGCCTAATCTATGACACAGCATAATTATCTTAATCTGAATTTGCCGGTCAAAGCCGGTGATCACCGATACGTCGGGCAATTAGTTGGCTCGTCACTGGCTTTAGCCGCAGCAGAAATTGGTCAGCAACATAACGGCCCTATCCTGCTGGTTACAAAAGACAGCCAGACTGCACTGCGCCTGACGCAAGAGATCCGGCAGTTTAGTGAGCATACCCCAG
>NZ_JBOFRH010000472.1:0-1079 GCF_051650925.1 Plesiomonas sp. | reverse complement strand
TAGCCTGCGCGCTGATGCTGACATCAAATACGGTAACATGGCAGAAACCGAGTAATATTCCGCGTTGACTGCAACAGGATGTAACCACAAAGAGCCGCTTTTGCGGCTCTTTGCTTTTTCTGTGTGCGCGAATTGTTCGGGTGAATCTATTTGCATACCGTATGACGCACCAAGACAATTTCAAGTCACCGGCATCTTCAGTACATAGAAAGGAATGGACTCACGTGTTCAATGCAAGTAAACCTGCCTTTACCGTAGCACTATTGCTGCTCACCGGTTTGTTACCATTCACATTCAGTGCGCAAAGCGCGGAGCGCTATATTATCAACGGTGTGCCGATTGAAAATGTAGCCGCAGAGCCGGCTACGGCTGGCGTTGCATCAACTGTTGAAAATTCGGCTCAGTCTGCTGCGAGCGCGAAGACAAAACCGGCGATGTCGCCAGTTAATATCAATACCGCCTCGGTGGATGAGTTAGATCAGGGGCTATCTGGTATTGGTCGGCGTAAGGCTGAGGCAATTGTTGAATATCGCACGCGCCATGGCGCGTTTTCTGATGTGCGACAGTTGTTGGAAGTGAAAGGTATCGGCGAAGGGATTTTGAAAAAGAACCGTGAGCGGATCAGCCTGTAAATTGCACGGCGGTTGTCGCTTACTGTTTGCGTAGATGCTGCTTCGTTTTTGCTTAATTGCGCAGTGAGTTCGTTTGAGTCGGTAGTCGGCATAGCATGCCGTAAAACGCACCGCAGAGCGCCCCAGAAAAATGGGCTAGATGAGCGACGTGCGCTTGTATCAAATGCGCCGTAAACGCATCGTGCTGGCTATCTGGCCATAACAGCAATGCCAGTAGTCCTCCGGCCAGCCAACTGGGCAGGATAGCAACATTAGGGCTGCGCCAACTGGCCACACTTAACCACGCTACTATTCCGTACAGCACGCCAGATAATCCGCGATAACTCCCAAGGCCGCTAGCCGGTAATGTCAGCCCGATAGCCACACAGCACAGCAGATAAAGCGTAATGGCTTGCCGAGCGCGCAGTAAAGGATAGGCCGCCCAGACGAGCAGCCATAACCCCAGCA
>NZ_JBOFRH010000471.1:0-1445 GCF_051650925.1 Plesiomonas sp. | reverse complement strand
ATGTCTGGATATAACGCAAATCGTATTTCACCCGCATTTCCATTTTATCCACGGTATCGGTTTCACCACGAAAACCGTTGATTTGCGCCAGCCCCGTAATGCCCGGTTTCACCATATGACGCACCATATAGCGGTTAACGATCGCCCGATACTCTTCGTTATGCGCTACCGCATGAGGGCGCGGACCAACAATCGACATCGAGCCTTGCAGCACATTAAAAAACTGCGGTAATTCATCTAACGAGGTTCGACGAATAAATGCGCCAAATCGGGTAACCCGTGGATCATTACGCGTCGCCTGTACCACTTTATCTGAGTTTTCCATAACTTTCATGGAACGAAACTTCCAGACTTTGATGCATTTTCCGCCTAAGCCATAGCGGTCTTGCTTAAATAGCACCGGCCCCGGTGATGATAATTTCACGCCGATAGCCACAAACAATAAAACCGGTGAAATCAGCAGTAAAATCAACGCCCCTACGATAATATCTTCCGCCCGTTTGATAAAACCACCAATACCATCAAATGGCGAGCTAAATACGCTCAACGTACTGATATTACCGACCGATTTGGCTACCGTATGGTGCAAACTGTAGGCATACAGATCCGGTACAATATACGTTTCTACCGTAGTGTCTGACAATTGGTCCAAATAGTGATTAATTCTGCTTCGCGCTTCTAACGGTAACGCAATATAGACTTCGTCGACTTTCCCTTCGTTAATCAGGCGAACTAATTCAGCGCAATTGCCTAATATTGGTTTGCGTGATTTATAACCAAAACGATTAGAATCACGATCATCAAAAAAGCCGATATTACGCAGACGCAATGCTTTATTTTCATCCAATTCTTTTTCTAGCGCCAACCCAATACCGGTAGCGCCAAGGATCGCCACATTACGCACGTTGATGCCATATTGCACCATCAGTAAGTTAAGGCCGTAAATCACCACGCGCGATAATAATGATCCCATCACCGGCAAACTGAGCCACAGCGCGGCCTCACGAACCGAGACATCGGCATAGCCTTCGGCAAGAAAATCGATGTAATGCATCATCAAGAACAGCAAAAAGGCGGTGATCACCCATGCTGTCACCACTTTAAATAAGCAGTGGGTCAGATGCTGACGAATATTTTCCCGATACACGCCCACATTACCGGCAACCAGTAAAAAGCAGAGTGTAATCAATATGCTGACATCTGTGCGATCGGCAATTTTTTCGCCAAACTCATGAAAGTTCAGTAAATAATTGGTGACAACTACATCACAAACAAAAGGGACGACCCCGTAGCCATTTTTGACGAATTTTATGATATTTCTGTTCATCTTCAGCGCCTGCTGTAAGCGTTAGCTTCTATACAGTCTGTTTGCTTTCAGAGATGCGAGTCCCATACATTTCCGCTCACAAACACTCTTTTACGATCACGTTTTGTTACCATTTGCT
>NZ_JBOFRH010000470.1:0-4018 GCF_051650925.1 Plesiomonas sp. | reverse complement strand
AAGAGCCCAGTTTACCGCACACAGTGAGCTTTATCGGGTATTACCAGAACCTCACCCTTCATGGGGAAATGCGCTGGAAACGGAGTGGTTGCGCCGCTACGGTACAGAGTCAGTATCTACACCCGCGGCAGATACTGTGGTTTCAAGTGTGGTATCTAGTATTGAAAGCCACTCTCGGTTGAGTGTTTCGGTATCCCCTAAGTAATCAAGTAACCACTGCATTGCAGGTGAGTGATCTTGCGAGCGCCATGCGACACAGCATCGGCTGTCTAACGTTGGGGTCTCCACCTGCATCTCTATCAAACGGCCGGCCAATAACAGTGGTTTGGCGATATGAGCCGGCATCATCCCCACACACAGCCCTGCGCACAAACAATCTGTAGCAGCATACCAGTCGGGTACAACCAAACGGCGCTGATTATCCAACAGCCATGTTGTTCTCTTGGGTAATAACCGTGAGGTATCTTCAAGGCAAATAGAGGGATAACGGCTAAGTACTTGATCACTGAGCGGCTGAACCCCTTGTGCTACCGGATGATCAGGGCTGACTACAAAGTGCCATGACATACTCCCCATATCACGGTAGTCAAAACTCCCGCCAACCGGTATCGCACTGGTTGCACCGATACCCACATCTGCACGACCATCGACCAGCGCATCCCATACGCCGTTAAACACCTCCATGCTAATGAGCAGTTCCATATCGGGAAATGCACGGTAAAAGTCTGCCACCAGATGCCGAACACGATCTGGGCGCACGATATTATCCAGTGCAATCGATAGCTGCCCACGCCACCCATTGGCCACCAGTTGACAACGGTGACGAATATCGCTCATCCGTTTCAGCGTTTCACGCGCTTCATTAACAAACGTTTGCCCTGCTGGGGTGAGCACCACATCGCGATGTCTTCTTTCAAAAAGCGTAACAGCAAGCCAAGATTCTAGCTGCCTAACCGTGTAACTAATGGCCGATGGTACGCGATGAAGCTCTTGCCCTGCGGCACTAAAACTTCCGGTTCTTGCTACAGATTCAACCACTTGCAGTGTATATTCTGACCACATCATTCTGATATCAATATAATTGAAAGCAATAGACAAATATTAACGTTTTACAGGGAAAACGTCACTCAGTAGACTGCGCGCAATATCATACCCGCCGTATAAGGCTCACTGCATAAGAGTCGCAGGCAGATGCCTTATACGCATAACAATAAAAACACAGGATAGCCACATGAAATCCTCCCTCGGTTTTACCGTATACCTTGCTGGGCTTAGTATGCTTGGCTTTTTGGCCACTGATATGTATTTGCCCGCATTTGAATCTATGCAGGTCTCTCTGGGCAGCAATGCCAGTGCTATCGGTGCAACATTAAGTATCTTCCTTGCCGGTTTTGCGATAGCGCAACTGGTCTGGGGGCCGCTCTCTGATCGCCTTGGCCGTCGTCCTATTCTGCTGGCGGGGATCTTACTGTTTACTATCGCCAGTTTCGGCTGTGTGTTTGTCACCAGTACGACACAATTACTGGTACTGCGCTTTATTCAGGCGGTTGGGGTTTGTGCTGCCGCAGTGAGCTGGCAGGCATTGGTTGTTGACCGCTTTGAGGGAAATGAAGCCAATAGAATGTTTGCAACCATTATGCCGCTGGTCGCACTCTCCCCTGCACTTGCACCATTGATGGGCGTTTGGTTACTTGAACACTTCAGCTGGCGGGCAATTTTTGTCGCGTTGGGTGTGATTGGTATTCTGCTACTGCTGTGCACGTTGCGTTTGCAAGCGCGCGGCGCGCAACCTAGCACTCAAAAATCGGTCAGCTACATGACCATTTTGCAATCAACCATCTTTTCAGGTAATGCGCTGATTTTTGCTGCCTGCTCTGCTGCGTTCTTTGCATGGCTAACCGGTTCACCGTTTATCTTAGGTGAGCTGGGCTACAGCCCGCGTGATATCGGTTTGAGTTATATCCCCCAAACCATTGCTTTCTTAGCAGGCGGTTATGGTTGCCGCACGTTGCTGACTCGCACCACCGGTAAAAAAATGCTGCCATGGTTGCTTGGGTTGTTCATTCTGAGTGTGGGTATGTTGTATATCATCCCACTGACAGGTTATGTCTCTTTACTGTTGCTGATGATCCCCTTCTGCTTGCTGGCCGTAGCAAACGGCGCAATCTACCCGATTGTGGTTTCTAATGCGCTAGCACCATGGAAAGCGCATACCGGCCGTGCAGCAGCATTACAAAATGCTATTCAATTGGGATTAAGTTTTCTGGCTAGCATGATGGTATCGTGGCAGGCACAAAATGCGCTGATTGCCACGACACAAACCATGTTGATCATGGCGATGCTGGTATTGGTTGGCTATTTTTTGCAGGGTGTACGAGCAAAAAATTCGGCCACAAAACCAAGCCAAGCTTCATCACAGTAACAGGTCAATACATTACCCGAGTGAAACTTCAACCTCGGGCCAGAAATGATGCATGTGCCGGGCAGTGACCCGGCCTTCTTTTATCAGGCATAATAAGCGCTGCAGTAAAAACTCATAGCCTGGCGAATCATGAATACAGGCCGAGGCTTTAGCAACCACCATCAACGCTTTGCTCCACCGCTTTGGATGCTGCGGTGCATGCTCGGTGAAAGCGTGTAGCCCAGTGTGTGAATCCCCCACCGTATTAGCAACCAACACCGCCACCCGCTCTGATAACACGGCCTCAGGCAACGCAATGGCATTGAGTAACAGTGGATCATACAAATTTTCCGGCACACTCACGATTTTGCCGTTATCCTGATAACGCAGGCTTGCGCGATCATCCACCAACTGCTGCCATAAATCTGCCGCCTGCCGATAAGCTGAGAGCGGAAAAGCAATCGCATGCTGCTCACTTTGCCTCAGTTGTGCCATATTCTGCTCTCCGCGCAAATACCGAGCATAACGAACCTGATGGCTCTGCTGATACTCGGTATCGATATGACGAAGGATCTGGCTTTGCATCAGTGCATCTTGCAGGCTTGCCGATAACCACAGTTGCACAACACGCCCCTGCGCAAGCCAATCTGACAACAAAACCAACGGCTTTTGCATAGAGACCAGAGCATGTGTCAACTCATGTTCTGATACCGGAAACGCTGGGCTGCCGCTCATCAGCGCTTGCCAGTATATTTTACGATCAACATTCAGATCGCCATGACAGAGAATATCATCAAACAACACCACACTTTCGTGTGTTCGCCCTGACCGCCGCAGCATTTCACGCAGCGTAGCCGCACAAACGCTGTCTGAAATTATGTGGATCAGTGCAGATGCCATGGTGCTCCCCTTAAGCCCGAATCGATACTCATATGCTAAGTCAGACGCATATCAGATATTCAGAATAATAGGGTTATGAGAATAAAAACCGAGAGACAAGTTAAAAAAAAGGCCGCCATTGGCAGCCTTTAATACTAACTTGTTACAGAAATCACACTTACTGATACTGGCCAGCACGCAGTGCAGCAATACGCTTATCCAGTGAAGGATGGCTCATGAACAACTCACTGAAGCTTTTTTTACCGCTGTTGATACCAAATGCCATCATAGAGCCTTCCATTTGTGGCTCATGGCTGGTTTTCAAACGCTCAAGGGCGGCTACCATTTTATCGCGGCCTACCAGCTTGGCAGAGCCCGCATCGGCGTGAAATTCACGGTAACGTGAGAACCACATGGCAATAATGCTGGCTAGAATACCAAACACCAGTTCCAGCACCATACTGATACCAAAATAGATCAGTGGGTTTCCGTTGCTGCTCTCTTCACCATCGTCATTATTGTAAAGAAAACCGGATGCTACTTGCGCAATAATACGTGAAATAAAGATCACAAAGGTGTTCAATACGCCCTGAATCAGCGTCATCGTGACCATATCACCATTTGCCACATGGCTGATTTCATGAGCCAGTACAGCTTCGGCTTCATCACGGGTCATGCTATCTAGCAGACCACTGCTGACTGCCACCAGCGAATTATTACGGCTCGGGCCGGTTGCAA
>NZ_JBOFRH010000469.1:0-4652 GCF_051650925.1 Plesiomonas sp. | reverse complement strand
GGCAGCGGTGTTCCTGTCCCTTTAATATTAACGATTACAGGCTGTACCACTTTATTCACACCATCACTGACAGTCACATTAATTGTCACACTTTGATCTTGTGCTGAAACAGGCGCTTGATAGGTGATAGTTGCTTTATTGGTCGTACTGACCACTGTACCTGCTGATGCACTGAAAGTTAATTTATCACCGTTTGCATCAGTCGCCGACACATCAAAGCTGACCGATTGGCCGCTGGCCACACTAACACTGGCAGGTGCAGTGACAACCGGAGCCGTATTTGCGGCACGAATATCTAACTGATACGTATAATCTTTATTCTTCACAAAAATTTGATTGGTGTATAAATCACCTGAGGAATAGATCACTTTATCGGTGTTATCCAATACCCCAACCTGCACAATACTGGCGTAAGTGCTGTTCACTTTGGTGGCTAGCTGCTGCCCCCATACGGATTCAGTTTCATTGCTACTGGTCAGGGTCAGTGTTTCAGTCACCACTTCTTTACCTGATGCATCAAAAATTCTAAACCACACTGTTTCACCGCTTTTTGCATCTTGGCCCGCTTTAATAAAACTGCCTTTATTCAGCCAAGGTGCAACAACAGCGCTGCCACCTCCAAAGCTCAGATCGCTACAGTTATAAAAACCCTCTCCGGCCGGATCAACACGCTGCCAGCGGGTATATAACACCGCATCTCCGGTGCGACCTGTCGGCAACTGCACATCCATTTGGTAATATTTTTTACCGTCAATTACCGTTACCGGAAGATCATTAAAACTCGCAATCAGTTCTAAGTCAGCCCAGTTCAGTTTTTGTGTTGCAGAATCAAAACCTTGTTTTGTTAGGAATATTTGCCAAAAGCTGGGGTTATGTGGGGTTGCAGCCATAAAACGTAGAGTGGTTTTCCCACCTTTTGAGAGATCTATCGCCGTTTTTTTCCAATCAGGCGAAGGCTGATCAATACCGGCTTTTTTATCATCACCGGCAGAACATAAACGCCCATCAGGAATGGCTGCTTTTACTGCATTGAGATCGTTATAATTAGAAACTAACTTGGAAAACTCAGGTTTTTGTACAAAAGGATACCAGCTTGACTGTAGGTAAGCCTGACGGCACGCAAGATTGGGAATGGTGGAACCATTTTGTGAATCCCAATAACCCCCGTCTTTATCACAAAACTCCTGTCTGGCCGCAGGGAACTCCATGTACCCGTGTGCAAAGGTTAAAGAGGGAGCGGCGAGTAACAACGCCAGTGATAACGTAGAAAAAGCAGTTCCTTTATGCATACACAATCCTGAGTTGAGTAAAGAGTGAGGGCTACATTGAAATCCGGCCAGAAAACCCGGAGGAAAATCAACGTATCAGCTTAACTGCAACACCATTATCATAGATTGTTTGCGCAATGTTAATTTAATGTAGCAATCACTAAAATATATGCGAAACCGACTGTGTACTTGCTGAAAAAACAATCAACATTACATTCAACACCTCGTACTAAAGTGATAAAAAAAGAGCCTTTCGGCTCTTTTTTTGTGCATATGCTTCCCGTAGACACTATTTGCGCTTTTTCTTCTTCTTTTTTCCCTCATCCTGCTGCGCTTTCAGCTCTGCTTTTATCAGCTCTTCTTCTGCTTCTCGGATCACCATGTCAGGTGTTTCAAGGCTAATACGACCAATAGTTGCAGTACGGAACTCATTCAATAACAAACTGGCCACTTTATTTAAGTCAGCAATACCACCACGACGTAAGCAACCGCGCTGACGACCAATAGCATCCATCAGCTCAATATCACTGTCCGGCAACTCGCTTAACTGAAAACGAGCCTTCAATAATTCAGGGTATGCCTCTAAAAAATACTCGGCGGCAAACATGGCGACTTCTTCGTGATCAATCACGGTATCTTTAATCGCACCGGTAATGGCTAAACGAAAACCACAGGCTTCGGGTGTCAGCTTTGGCCACAAAAAACCGGGGGTATCATGCAGAATGATATTGTTATCGAGCTTAATACGCTGCTGCATTTTGGTCACACCCGCTTCATTACCGGTTTTCGCAATAATTCGGCCAGCCAGTGTATTGATTAAGGTTGATTTTCCGACGTTAGGAATGCCCAATATCAACGCACGTAACGGCTTATAATCACCACCACGGTTAGGCACGATTTTTACACACGTATCAAGCAGGGCACGAATTTGCTCTGGCTGCTGCTGTGTTAACGCAATTGCCTTAATGCCCTTCTCTTTTTCTAAATGTGCTAACCACTGTTGGGTTATTTCTGGATCTGCTAAGTCAGATTTATTAAGAATTTTCAGGCAAGGTGTATCACCACGCAACGCCGGCACCAGCGGGTTTTCACTGCTAAACGGAATACGGGAGTCGAGTACTTCAATAATAAGGTCAACATTAGGCATTACCTCTGCGATCTCTTTGCGGGCTTTATGCATGTGCCCAGGAAACCAGTTAATGGCCATTTTTAGACTCCTCAGTCAATCCGCGTACTACCGGTGCGGCTTAAAATTTATCGTATCATGCTTGCTTGCCGCAGATCTCATCTCTACCCACGCAGATATCTACAATAAGGGGAGCATCACTCCTCTCGAGGGAAGGCAAGAAAGAGCGCATATTCAGCAAACTGAGCTCATATTGTAAAGCGGGCGATTGTAATCGTTTAACGCTGATTAAACCAAGCATTCTGCATATAAAGCTGCATAGGGTGTTAACCGAGTATTGTCTACATAACGAGTAAATTGACACTTTATTTACACTATTCGATCGCGAAAGGTTGTTTATCTAAAACTTTTATCTAACATAGGAAATATAAACAGATACGAATACAGAAATATTCAAGTGCAGAATCAAAGAGCCGACCCTGCGCCAGTCTCTGAGCATTTATTGAATATAATCACGACAAGACTTGACCCCTAATACAACAGATAGCTGTTGAGTGAGCGCACAGATGCTACGAACTCGCACCAAAATGTTTATCAGGAAAATCCTCTACGCAGTACTGATCATCTGGTGTGTATGCTATTTGCTCAACGCGGGTTATCAAACCACAACAGGGCAATCTGGGTTGTGTGACCCGTATGTGCTGAACATTGAAAATATTGATCAGTATTTCGATGCGCTTTACCGCTGTAATATTTACGATTAAGCGCATACACCCTATTTTGTGAAGGCAATCGAATACACTTGCCTTACGATTTTTTTCACGGTGTAAATAAAAGCAGTTAGTGCGCTTAGTTTACTGAATCGATTCAGATTGCTTGAAAATCGCGTTTTCCTGCCTATAATGGTCACAGTAAACACTGAATGTGACCTGTATCTATATTTTTTATCGTCACATTCATTCGCGATAAACAGACGCACTATTGATTATTTATGCATAAAAGTGCAAGTCATACAATCGCACACTTAACGAACAAACAGGCTATTGAATACTCGATTACTGATAAACAGACCTGCTGATTATCATGCGTACAAAGCGTGCTTTATGCGCCTAATCATTCAATAACCCGCAGATACAATACATTGGTGTTATGTATGGCAAACTGCATACCGATAACACGGATGTAACGTCAGGCTAGGGTGTTACATTCGGCCATTTGCATCACGCGTTTAGGAATATGATTTATTTTATATGATTAACCTTTTCGGCAATTTACGACAAACGCTATACCGAGGCACTCACACCGCTCTCGCAGCTATCTTGCTGAAAAGAAATAATAATTCCCTATTGATGCATGCCCGTTTTACGCTGACACACCAACTATCACGCCTGAATAAAACAATCTTCAAAAATCTTTCATCTTTCTATTGTGTTATAGCGTTACTACTACGCTCCGTATGCCAGCAGCTCTGCGCTTATTTGCTGACTGGTCACCCGAATTTATTCATTACTCGTTGCAGATAATTTGACCATGAAAAAAACTAAAATCGTTTGTACTATCGGCCCAAAAACTGAATCTAAAGAGATGCTCGGCAAGTTGCTAGATAGCGGCATGAACGTGATGCGTCTGAACTTCTCGCACGGTGACTACGAAGAGCACGGTAATCGTATTCTTAACCTGCGTGCAGTTATGGCTGAAACCGGAACACGCGCGGCTATTTTGCTTGATACTAAAGGCCCAGAAATTCGCACCATCAAACTTGAAGGTGGTAACGATGTTTCTCTGGTTGCAGGCCAGACATTTACCTTCACCACTGACAAAACCGTTATCGGTAATACCAGTTGTGTAGCGGTAACTTACGAAGGTTTTGCACAAGATCTGAAAGCAGGCGATACCGTTCTGGTTGATGATGGCCTAATTGGTATGAAAGTCACTTCAGTGACTGAAAACAGCGTTATCTGTACCGTTCTGAACAACGGTGATCTGGGTGAGAACAAAGGCGTTAACCTGCCGGGTGTTTCTATCCAACTGCCAGCACTGGCTGAAAAAGATAAGCGCGACCTGATCTTTGGTTGTGAGCAAGGTGTTGATTTTGTTGCTGCATCTTTCATCCGTAAGCGTGATGATGTGCTGGCTATCCGTGAGCACCTGAAAGCACACGGCGGAGAAAAAATTCAGATTATCTCTAAAATTGAAAACCAAGAAGGCTTGGACAATTTTGACGAAATTCTGGAAGCGTCTGACGGCATCATGGTTGC
>NZ_JBOFRH010000468.1:0-11217 GCF_051650925.1 Plesiomonas sp. | reverse complement strand
GTCTGCACTGAACTAAAAACGGCACACACATCACGGTTGATAACGCAAGAAAACCCTGATAACAACTTGAAGACACAAGCAGGCGGCTCTAGACTACCCGCCTGTTTATTTACCGGTATTGGTTATGCGTGTAGCTGATTTTTCGTTTTCCCTGCCTGAAGAGCTGATTGCGCGTTATCCGCAACCTGAACGTACGGCAAGCCGCTTGTTGTCGCTCAATGGCACAACAGGCACACTGACACACGGGGCATTTCCCGATGTGCTTGATAACATTCAGGCCGGTGATCTCATGGTGTTCAATAACACCCGAGTGATCCCCGCGCGCATGTTTGGTCGTAAAGCCTCTGGCGGCAAAATAGAAGTATTGGTTGAACGTGTGCTCGATGATCAGCGTATTCTGGCCCATGTCCGCTCATCTAAATCCCCGAAACCTAACACAGAGCTACTGTTGGGGGATGACGAAAGCGTACGTGCGACTATGTTGGCACGGCATGATGCTCTATTTGAAATCCGCTTTGATGATCCGCGCAGCGTATTTACTATCTTAGACGCAATTGGCCATATGCCACTGCCGCCCTATATTGATCGCCCAGATGAAGAGAGCGATAAAGAGCGTTATCAAACAGTTTACAACACAACCCCAGGTGCTGTGGCTGCGCCTACTGCGGGGCTGCATTTTGATGATGTCATGCTCGAAAAACTTAAAGCCAAAGGTGTTGAACTGGCATTTGTTACCCTGCATGTAGGCGCAGGCACTTTTCAGCCGGTGCGGGTAGATACGCTTGAAGAACATCACATGCACTCAGAGTATGCCGATGTATCACAAGATGTTGTTGATGCCGTATTAGCCTGTAAAGCACGCGGAAATCGAGTCATCGCGGTAGGCACAACCTCTGTGCGCTCACTGGAAAGCGCCGCGAAAGCCGCAGGTGATAATGCACTTATCGCACCGTTCCAGCGTGATACCGATATTTTTATCTATCCGGGTATTCAATTTAAAGTGGTTGATGCATTAGTGACCAATTTTCATTTGCCGGAATCAACCTTAATTATGTTGGTTTCTGCCTTTGCCGGATACGAACATACTATGCATGCCTATCAACAAGCTGTTGAGCATAAATACCGTTTTTTCAGCTACGGCGATGCGATGTTCATCACGCGCCAAGCGTAAAAAGGCAACACAAACCTTAACAAAGAGTCGGTTAGCACAATAACTGACGTGTTAAGTGCAGATTATCGGTATAATTACCGCTCCACACTGTGGTGGAGTAGCGTCAGCAATAAAACATCAGACTGTTTCTCTGATGTTGGGAGGATAAGTGAAGTACGAACTGATTGGCACCGAAGGAAACGCGCGTCGTGGACGCCTTATTTTTGACCGTGGCGTAGTCGAGACCCCTGCATTTATGCCGGTGGGTACTTACGGCACCGTAAAAGGCATGACCCCAGAAGAAGTGCAGCAAACTGGCGCACAAATTCTACTCGGTAATACCTTTCACCTGTGGTTGCGTCCGGGGCAAGATATCATGCGTAAACATGGTGATCTGCACGACTTTATGAAGTGGCCAGGCCCTATTCTGACCGACTCCGGTGGTTTTCAGGTTTTCAGTTTAGGCGATATTCGTAAGATCACCGAAGAGGGCGTACATTTTCGCAGCCCAGTTAATGGTGACAAAATCTTTCTAAGCCCTGAAAAATCCATGGAAATTCAGTACGATCTGGGTTCTGACATCGTCATGATCTTTGACGAATGTACCCCTTATCCGGCAGACTGGGATTATGCAAAGCGCTCAATGGAGATGTCACTGCGTTGGGCCGATCGTTGCCGTGTGCATTTTGACCAGTTAGGGAACAAAAATGCCCTGTTTGGTATCGTACAAGGTAGCGTATACGAAGATTTGCGTGATATCTCGGTAAAAGGCCTCACTGATATCGGTTTTGACGGCTATGCTGTGGGCGGACTCGCCGTCGGCGAGCCGAAAGAAGACATGCACCGTATTTTGGAGCACACCTGTCCGAAATTACCACAAGACAAACCACGTTATTTGATGGGCGTGGGTAAGCCAGAAGACCTTGTCGAAGGCGTACGTCGTGGTATTGATATGTTTGACTGTGTGATGCCTACCCGAAATGCGCGTAATGGCCACTTGTTTGTTACCGATGGCGTGGTAAAAATTCGTAATGCCAAGTATCGTGATGACTTAGCACCGCTAGATGCTGAGTGTGATTGCTACACATGCCGCAATTATACACGCGCCTACTTGTATCATTTAGACCGTTGTAACGAAATTCTGGGTGCTCGTTTAAACACCATCCATAATCTGCGTTATTACCAGCGTTTGATGGCCGGTATCCGTCAATCGATTGAAGAGGGTAAGTTTGCCGAATTTGTGACAGCGTTCTATACCCGTATTGGAAAACCTGTTCCACCACTGAATCAGCAATAACGTTGAGATTTGTGTAATTTAAATCACCAATAATATAGATGAGGAATATTCACCGATGAGTTTGTTCATTTCTGACGCTTATGCGGCCGCCGGAGCTCCGGCACAGGGAAGCAGCCTACAATTGATTTTCATGCTGGTTATTTTTGGTCTGATTTTCTATTTCATGATTTACCGCCCGCAAGCTAAGCGTACTAAAGAGCATAAAAACCTGATGGATTCCATCAGCAAAGGCGACGAAGTATTGACCAACGGTGGTCTGATTGGTCGTGTTGCTAAGGTGAATGCTGAAACCGGTTATCTGGCGATTGCGCTAAATGACACGACAGAAGTCACCATCAAGAAAGACTTCGTGACTGCCGTTCTGCCAAAAGGCACGATGAAGTCTCTGTAATTTAAATACTTCCCTAAGGGGATCGTCGTGTTAAACCGTTATCCTTTATGGAAGTATCTGATGGTGGCCTTCGTGGTCACCATTGGTGCGTTGTACGCGCTTCCAAACATCTATGGCGAAGACCCGGCAATTCAGATTTCGGGTGTTCGTGGTGCATCTACTGATGTACAAACGCTGGATAAAGTAAAAGAACTTCTGGCGAGCAAAAATCTTCCGGTAAAAGCCATTGCACTGGAAGACGGCACTATTTTAGTGCGTTTTAAAGATACTGATGAGCAGCTGACTGCGCGTGATATTGTTGCTGAAACATTGGGTGATAAATATACCGTAGCACTTAACCTTGCTGCCGCAACCCCAAATTGGTTGGAAAGCATCGGCGCTAATCCGATGAAACTCGGCCTTGATCTGCGTGGTGGCGTACACTTCCTGATGGAAGTCGATATGGATGCCGCGTTAGGCAAGCTGCAAGAGCAAACTGCAGACAGCTTCCGTTCAGAACTGCGTGAACAGCGTATTCGTTACAGCGCTGTCCGTAAAGTGGACTCAGGCGCCGTTGAAGTGCGTTTTCGTGATGCAGCAGACTTAAAAGCCGCCTTAGCTTACCTTGAACCTCTGCACCGTGATCTGGTATTTACCAGCCTCGATGGTCAAAATGCCTTTACCGCGAAACTCAGTGAAGCACGCCTTAAAGAGGCCCGTGAATACGCCGTACAGCAAAATATCACTATTTTGCGTAACCGCGTAAACGAGCTTGGCGTAGCCGAACCGATTGTACAGCGTCAGGGTGCTAACCGTATTGTTGTTGAACTGCCGGGGATCCAAGATACTGCTCGTGCCAAAGAGATTTTAGGTGCAACAGCCACACTTGAGTTCCGTTTGGTGAATAACCAAGCTGATCTGCAGGCCGCTGTAAATGGCCGTGTACCGGGTGACTCTGAAATTCAACTGATGCGCGATGGCAGCCCAGTACTGCTGTATAAAAAAGTGGTGCTGACCGGTGATCACATCACCGATTCAAGTGCCAGCGCTGATGAGTATAACCGTGCACAAGTGAACATCTCCCTTGACGGGGAAGGTGGCACTAAGATGGCTAACTTTACCAAAGATAACATCGGCAAACCGATGGCTACCCTGTTTAGTGAATACAAAGACAGTGGCAAGCGCGATGCCAACGGTAAAGTCATTTTGCAAAAGCACGATGAAGTCATCAACGTTGCGACTATCCAGTCACGTTTAGGCCGTAGCTTCCGGATCACCGGAATCGACAGTCAGGCTGAAGCTCACAACCTCTCTTTGCTGCTGCGTGCCGGTGCTCTGATTGCACCTATCCAGATAGTGGAAGAGCGGACTATCGGTCCATCACTGGGTGCACAAAACATTCAGCAAGGTCTTGATGCCTGTATGTGGGGCTTGGCTGCCGTTGTTATCTTCATGGCGATTTACTACCGTAAATTTGGCCTGATTGCGATCAGCGCACTGCTGGCGAATCTGGTGATGATTATCGGGATCATGTCGATGCTACCGGGGGCAACCCTGACCATGCCGGGTATTGCCGGTATCGTCTTGACGGTGGGGATGGCCGTTGATGCCAACGTATTGATCTTTGAGCGGATACGTGAAGAGATGCGCAATGGTCGCTCTATTCAGCAAGCCATTCACGAAGGTTACAGCAATGCATTTTCCAGTATTGCCGATGCCAACGTCACCACACTGATTACCGCGTTGATCCTGTATGCAGTGGGTACTGGCCCGGTTAAAGGCTTTGCTATCACCCTCAGCATCGGTATTGCGACATCAATGTTTACCGCCATTATCGGTACCCGCGCTATCGTAAACTTCCTTTACGGTGGCAAGCGCATTGATAAGCTATCAATCTAAGGAGTGCCGACGTGGTAGCTGAAAAAAATAACATTCCCGAGAATAAGCCAAAGATCATTGATTTTATGCGTCTTGGCCCTGCAGCGTTTGTATTCTCACTGGCGCTGATGGTGATTTCATTCGGGATTATCTTTACCAAGGGCTTTAACTGGGGTCTTGATTTCACCGGCGGTACGCTGATTGAAGTCAACTTCTCACGGCCTGCGGATTTAAGTTTAGTTCGTGATGAGTTGCAAAAGGCCGGCTTTGATAATGCCATCGTACAAAACTTTGGTACTTCACGTGATGTTATGGTGCGTATGCCACCAAAAGATAACATCAAAGGTGAAGAGCTGGGGCAGCGTGTATTGGCAGCAGTACAAAGCGGTGTTGATACACAAGCACAGGTTCACCGTATCGAGTTTGTTGGCCCCAATGTGGGCGGTGAGCTCGCTCAAGCCGGTGGCATGGCTATTTTGGTATCACTGTTAAGTATCTTACTGTATGTCGGTGTGCGTTTTGAATGGCGTCTGGCAATGGGTGCAGTGCTCTCATTGGCACATGACATCATCATTACGCTCGGCGTGTTGTCTTTGTTCCAGATAGAACTCGATCTAACTATTGTGGCATCACTGCTATCAGTGGTTGGTTATTCACTGAACGATACCATCGTTGTATTTGACCGGATCCGTGAAAACTTCCGTAAAGTACGCCGTGGTACACCGGCAGAGATCTTGAACCTATCACTGACACAAACCCTTAGCCGTACGCTGATGACATCCGGTACTACGCTGGTCGTTGTGCTATCACTGTTTGTTTTTGGTGGTGCACTGATCCACGGTTTTGCTACCGTAATGCTCATTGGTGTGGGTATCGGTACTTACTCATCCATCTATGTTGCATCTGCGTTGGCACTGAAACTGGGTGTGAAGCGTGAGCACATGCTGCCACCGGTGGTAGAGAAAGAGGGCGCTGATCTCGAGCGTTTACCTTAACGTTTGACCTTAGCGTAGTGATATCCGGTATCAACCATCCGATTGAGTCTTTGTGAATACAGCGGCTCAATCGGTACTTAAAGACCGGAAGGGTAAGTGATGATGGTGCAATTATCGTAGATAGTGTAATTATCATAATAGCTATACCCTATCCCACATAATAAAAAACCGCATCAGCCTTAGCCGATGCGGTTTTTTTAAATCTATTACTGACCTGTTTTGGTCAGTGACTACTTAACGCTTCAGCGCTTCGCTCAGATCATCACGCATAGTGGCCAGCATGGCACGAACAACACGTGGATTACCCGCTACGGTGTTACCGCTGTGCAGGTGGTTATGTCCACCCACGAAATCGCACACAATACCGCCCGCTTCACGAACCATCAGCTCACCGGCTGCGGTATCCCACGGCTTTAAGCCCAGCTCAAAGAAACCGTCTACACGGCCCGCAGCCACATAAGCCAGATCCAGCGCAGCAGAACCGGTACGGCGGAAATCAGCACACTGTGTGAACAGGGTTGATAAAATTGCCATGTACGGAGCTGCGTGTTGCTTAGCTTTGAACGGGAAGCCGGTTGCCAGAATAGTACCGTTAAGGTCTTTAGCATCACCACAACGTAAACGGTAGCCGTTCAGTTGTGCGCCGCTGCCGCGTGTCGCGGTAAAGAGTTCATTACGGATAGGATCGTATACCACAGCCACTTCGGTGCGGCCTTTGATGCGCACAGCGATAGAGACTGAGAAATGAGGAATACGTTTGATGAAGTTGGTTGTACCATCCAGCGGATCGATAACCCATTGTACATCAGCATCTTCACCAATATGTTCGCCACACTCTTCACTGATGATAGAGTGATTTGGGTATGATTTTTGGATGGTGTTAATGATTGATTTCTCAGCGGCTTTGTCGATATTGGTGACAAAGTCGTTTACACCCTTCTGGGTTGCCTCAACAGAATCTGGTTGTTCATAAGCTTTGGCAATAACGTTACCAGCCTTGCGCGCAGCACGCACGGCAATGTTCAGCATCGGATGCATAGGTCTCTTCCGGTGGATGTTGTTAAAGAACGGGAAAACGGTGGCGGAGTATAGCAAGTTAACCAGTAAAAAAGCAAAGAGTGTTTTTTTATTGGCCGAACTGGGTGATCATCGCTGTGGCTCTGAATCACTGCGCAACCTGTTGGAAATATGCTAATATAATTCCCTTTTTTGAGCGTGTTGATCTTGGGGCGTTATCGTCACCTCGGTCAACTCACCCATCGTCTGATTAACCACGTTAGAGCGATCATGTTAGAGAATGTGCGAATTGTCCTGGTAGAAACCTCCCACACCGGCAACATGGGGTCTACCGCGCGAGCAATGAAAACCATGGGGCTGACCAACTTGTATTTGGTTAACCCAAAAGTTGAGCCCGACTCACAGGCAATTGCTCTGGCAGCAGGGGCGAGCGATGTTATCGGCCAAGCTAAAATTGTGGCATCACTCGATGAAGCTATCGGTGATTGTGGTCTGGTTATCGGCACTAGCGCGCGTTCACGTACTCTACAGTGGCCGCTGATTGAACCTCGCGAGTGTGGTCAACGTATTGCCAGTGAATCACGCCATCATCCGGTTGCACTGGTCTTTGGCCGTGAGCGGGTTGGGCTGACCAATGAAGAGCTGCAAAAGTGCAACTACCATGTCACCATTCCTGCCAATCCTGAGTATAGCTCACTGAATTTGGCCATGGCGGTACAACTGTTGGCTTATGAAATTCGCATGAACTTTCTTGAGCAGACACGCGCCAGTGAAGCGGATTATACCGCGCAAGAGAGCCCATATCCGCTAAGTGATGATCTTGAGCGCTTTTATCAGCATCTTGAACAGGTGCTGACCGATGTGAACTTTATTCGTACCGAAACGCCGAGTGCGGTAATGAGCAAATTGCGCCGCATGTATACCCGCGCGCGCCCAGAAGCGGCAGAGTTAAACATCTTGCGCGGCATGCTAACAGCAGTACAAAAAAACAAGCGTAAACAAGATAATAATCCTGAGTAAAATGGTCGGGCTTATACTTGACTGTTTTAGTCGGGAATGGCACAATATCCCTACATTTATTAGAGGATGAAGTGCCGCATGAGACTGACATCAAAAGGACGTTACGCAGTGACCGCTATGTTAGATGTGGCACTGCATTCAGAGCAAGGGCCTGTAACACTTGCTGAGATCTCCGAGCGTCAAGGGATCTCTCTTTCATACCTCGAACAGCTGTTCGCACGGTTGCGCAAACACGGTTTAGTGAACAGTGTACGCGGGCCAGGCGGTGGTTATTTACTGGGTAAACCGTCTGATAGTATCGCCGTAGGCATGGTGATTTCAGCGGTAGATGAATCCGTTGATGCCACCAAGTGTTTAGGGAAGGGTGACTGTCAGGGCGGTGTTCGCTGCCTGACGCATACATTATGGCGTGATCTTAGCGATAGGATCAGTGGGTTTTTAAACAACATTACGTTAGCGGAATTAATGGCGAATCAAGATGTTCTGCATGTGGCCGATCGCCAAGAAAATGCGCTTCGCCATACCGCGCAGAAAGCATCATTGAACACAGATGTGCAAAATATAAAGCTAAGCGTCTGATTTTAAAATTGATTTTAAAATAATAAAACCTAACGAAATGTTTTGGAGCAATGACATGAAATTGCCTATTTATCTTGATTATTCTGCAACCTGTCCAATGGACCCGCGTGTTGCCGAAAAAATGATGCAGTTTATGACGATGGATGGCACGTTTGGTAATCCAGCGTCGCGTTCGCATCGTTTCGGTTGGCAGGCAGAAGAGGCCGTTGATATTGCGCGCAATCAGATTGCCGAGCTGGTCAACGCTGATCCGCGTGAGATAGTCTTTACCTCAGGTGCAACTGAAGCAGATAACCTGGCAATTAAAGGCGTTGCTAATTTTTACGGTAAAAAAGGTAAGCACATCATTACCTGTAAAACCGAGCATAAAGCCGTGCTAGACACCTGCCGCCAGATGGAGCGTGAAGGTTTTGAGGTCACCTATCTTGATCCTGAACCAAGTGGTTTGGTTGATCTTGATAAACTGGCCGCGGCAATGCGCGATGACACCATTTTAGTCTCTATCATGCATGTGAATAATGAGATTGGTGTGATTCAAGATATCGCTGCTATCGGTGAAATGTGCCGCAGCCGTGGAATTTTATTCCACGTTGATGCCACCCAAAGTGTGGGTAAAATCCCCGTTGATCTTTCCACACTCAAAGTTGATCTGATGGCCTTCTCTGCACACAAAGTGTATGGCCCGAAAGGTATTGGTGCACTGTATGTCCGCCGTAAACCGCGTGTTCGTTTAGAAGCACAAATGCACGGCGGTGGACATGAGCGTGGCATGCGTTCCGGCACGCTACCCGTACACCAAATTGTTGGCATGGGTGAAGCTTACCGTATCGCTAAAGAAGAGATGGACGTTGAAATGGCGCGTATCCGCACACTGCGTGACCGTCTGCTTAATGGCCTAAAAGATATGGAAGCTGTCTATGTGAACGGCAGTCTTGAACAGCGTATGGCCGGAAACCTCAACATCAGCTTTGCCTATGTTGAAGGTGAGTCATTGATCATGGCGCTCAAAGATCTGGCTGTATCCTCAGGTTCTGCCTGTACTTCTGCCAGCCTTGAACCCTCTTATGTTTTACGCGCGCTAGGCCTGAATGATGAGCTTGCACACAGCTCTATTCGTTTCTCAATTGGCCGTTATACCACGGAAGAACAGGTCGATTATGCCATTGAACTGTGCCGCACAGCGGTAACACGGCTGCGTGAACTTTCGCCTCTGTGGGATATGTACCAAGAAGGCGTAGATTTAAGCACTGTTGAATGGGCGCACCATTAATTTCTTACAGGATTGAGGATAGAGATCATGGCATACAGCGAAAAGGTCATTGACCACTACGAAAACCCACGTAACGTCGGTGCGTTTGATAAAAATGATGCACAAGTCGGCAGCGGTATGGTCGGCGCTCCTGCGTGCGGCGATGTAATGAAACTGCAAATTAAAGTCAGCGAAAACGGCATCATTGAAGATGCACGCTTTAAAACTTATGGTTGCGGTTCAGCTATTGCATCAAGCTCACTGGTGACCGAGTGGGTAAAAGGCAAAAGTCTTGATGAAGCAGCAGCCATTAAAAATACCGATATTGCAGAAGAGCTAGCTCTGCCTCCGGTAAAAATTCACTGCTCTATTTTAGCGGAAGATGCAATTAAAGCCGCGATTGCTGATTATAAAAGCAAACATAACAGCGCAGAATAACCACAAAAACGAGTCAAAGAGGTTGTAGAGTAATGGCGATCACCATGAGCGAAAGCGCAGAGAACCGAGTCCGCACGTTTTTAACTAATCGTGGAAAAGGGCTGGGATTACGTTTAGGTGTGAAAACATCTGGCTGTTCCGGTATGGCGTATGTGCTTGAGTTTGTTGATGTATTGAACGATGACGATGTCGTGTTTGAGACCAACGGCGTAAAGGTGATTGTTGATCAAAAAAGCCTACAATTTCTTGATGGCACAGAGTTGGATTTTGCGCGTGAAGGGTTAAATGAAGGCTTCAAATTCAATAACCCGAATGTGACGGGTGAGTGTGGTTGCGGTGAAAGCTTCAATGTGTAAGCCGCCGCTTACCCGTATCATTTTGTAGTCAACGCTGGGTTGTATCCGCATGAACTACTTTGAATTATTTGGGCTGCCAGTCTGCTTTAAGGTCGACGGCAGCCTTTTAACATCTCACTATCGTGAGCTGCAAAAACAGAATCATCCTGATAAATTTGCAACAGCATCAGAGCGTGATCGTCTTTTGGCGGTACAAAATGCTGCCAACATCAATGAAGGTTACCAAACACTGCGTGATCCTTTGCTGCGAGCAGAATATTTGCTGGCTCAAAATGGGGTTTCATTGCATGCAGAGCAGCAGACCTTGCGTGATCCTGAGTTTTTGATGCAGCAAATGATGCTGCGTGAAGAGCTCGAAGAGATTGAGCAGGCGAGCTCCGCAGACATTGAGACGCTGCTGGGCGAATTTGAGCAACGCCTCACGGTGATGAACCGTACGCGTATGCAGCAGTTGCAAGATGATCTGGAAAAGGCGCAGTGGGATCAGGCCGCTGATCATGTGCGTAAACTTAAATTTTTAGCCAAACTCCGGCAGGAAATTGAGCGGTTAGAAGATAACCTGTTGGGGTAATAACGGAAAATAATATGGCGTTATTACAAATTGCTGAACCTGGGCAAATGGCTGCGCCGCATCAGCATCGTCTGGCGGCGGGTATTGATTTAGGCACCACAAACTCACTGGTTGCATCGGTACGCAGTGGTCAGGCGCAAACACTGCCTGATGATCAGGGGCATCATTTGCTGCCTTCTGCCGTGTATTATGGTCATGTTGATGTGGCAACCACGCCAGAGGCTAATCCCTCTGCTGCCGTATCGCTAATGAGCAGTCCACAGGTTGGATGGCATGCCCGTACGCAAGCTGCACAAG
>NZ_JBOFRH010000467.1:0-28871 GCF_051650925.1 Plesiomonas sp. | reverse complement strand
ACGGAAGGTTATCGTACTGCAGAGGTTACGCTCGGTGGTGTAGATACGCGGGTGTTGTCATCAAAAACCATGCAGGCGAACGATATTCCCGGTCTCTATTTTATCGGCGAAGTGGTGGATGTTACCGGTTGGCTGGGCGGATACAACTTCCAGTGGGCATGGAGCTCGGCCTACGCCTGTGCTCAGGCGTTATAAGTGAGACATTAATAGTAATAGAAACAAGCGTAGGCTCGCGCACAGGTACAAAAACGCCCGAGTCTGACCGGTGACCGCCGAGCATATGCAAGTAAATGCTGGGTACAGATCGCAAGCGGGTTGTATCCACAGCGGGATTGCTCAGGTAAACACCTTGTTTATCACAGTTGCAGCAGATTTACCGCTGCCCCCGTTTACAATGCTAATAATAATCATTATCATTAAGTGGTGTTGATGAGGTTGTGACACGACAGCAGCATTAACGCACGACATTGCTCACATATTGCTTCCAAAATACACTTCGGCCAGCTTACATCCCATAAGCTGGCCATTTTTTTATCTTTGCTTTTTCTTTATCCCAACACGGCTAATCTCTTGCACAATTTCCATACTTATTTTGTATGGGCAGCCCTTTAATCACAAAAATGGGTAATAAAATCAGCAAGCCCTGATTTTGTATTCTGCGCGCCATCACTTATCTGCTCTGGGCTTGATAAAAGTCAAGGACAAAAACAGTATCCACAGCAGATGATCATATTAAGATCAAGTATTGATCAGCATTAATTTTATTAACTGTATGATTAATAAAGATGTTTATCAGGTTTTTCCTCTAGATCACAATCATGATCACAATATCGGGTTTTATTGTTCACAAACTTATCCACAGATCAGACATCATCAAAAAACCCTCTTTAAACCCTGCAAATGATCGCAGGGTATGCGGGAATTTCGTACCGAAAGCGGCTTTATTTAGCATATTGCGGGTTTATGCTGATCTGACGGGGGATAACCTATTTTCTGCTGGGGAAGATGAGCAACATGGTGTGCTGTGATTCGCTTCTGGGCGCAGGTGTGGCATCCTTTAGGGTATTGATGACTGACCGGATACCTTTATTATGGCTGAGATTGCACCCAATCCGTTGATCCTCGTGGATGGATCATCTTACCTCTACCGTGCCTACCATGCTTTTCCACCGCTGACCAATGCACACGGAGAGCCGACCGGTGCAATGTACGGTGTGCTGAATATGCTGAAAAGCCTATTAAATCAGTATGCTCCCAGCCAGATGGCGGTGGTGTTTGATGCCAAGGGCAAAACATTTCGCGATGAGATGTTTGCCGAATACAAGGCACACCGCCCGCCGATGCCTGATGATCTGCGCAGCCAGATAGCCCCGCTGCATGAAATGGTGCAGGCGATGGGGTTGCCGTTGCTGGTGATCAGCGGGGTAGAAGCAGATGATGTGATAGGTACGCTGGCGACTCAGGCAGCCGCCGACGGGCGTGATGTGCTGATCAGCACCGGTGATAAAGACATGGCGCAGCTGGTGAACCCACGGATCACCTTGATTAACACCATGAACAACACGGTGTTAGGCCCGCAGGAAGTGCAAGATAAGTACGGTGTTGGCCCCGAGCTGATTATCGATTTTCTCGCACTGATGGGGGACTCTTCCGATAATATTCCGGGTGTTCCAGGCGTGGGTGAAAAGACCGCGCTGGCGCTATTAAACGGTATCGGCAGTATTAAGCAGATTTATACCCAGCTTGACGCTATTCCCGCGCTCGGTTTTCGTGGGGCAAAAACCCTGCCAGCAAAACTGGAGTTGCACAAAGCCAATGCTGATCTCTCGTACGCATTGGCAACAATCAAAACCGATGTGCCATTAGAGCAAGATCATCTGTCGCTCGATATTCAGCCTGCCGATACCGACAGCCTGATCCGACTGTTTGGCCGTTTTGAATTTAAACGCTGGTTGGCCGATTTACTTGACGGTAAAGATATCAGTGCGCCCGTACCGCTGGCGGCGGCGCGCCGTACCGGAACAGGCTCAAGCAGTGAAAGCAGTAGCTACTCAGTAGCACAAGCGGCGGTGACTGAGGCAAAGGTTACAGCGGTGAGTGTTGATCGCAGTGCGTATGACACCATTCTGACTCAGGCGCAGCTTGATCTGTGGTTGCAAAAACTGCAAGCGGCCGATCTGTTTGCCTTTGATACCGAAACCGACGGGCTAGACTATATGACGGCCAATCTAGTCGGTGTCTCTTTTGCCTGTGCAGCAGGTGAAGCGGCCTATCTACCACTGGCCCATGACTACTTGGATGCCCCCGATCAGCTTGATCTAACCGCGGTGCTGGCACAGCTCAAGCCGCTACTGGAAGATGCGCAGCGGCAAAAAGTGGGGCAAAACCTGAAGTTTGATCAGAGCATTTTGGCGCGTTACGGCATTGAACTGCGCGGTATCGCCTATGACACTATGCTTGAATCTTATGTGCTCAATAGCGTCGCCGGTCGTCATGATATGGATAGCCTTGCCGAACGCCATCTGGCGCACCAGACCATCAGTTTTGAAGAGGTGGCCGGTAAGGGGAAAAATCAGTTAACCTTCAACCAAATTGCCCTTGAACAGGCTGCGCCGTATGCCGCGGAAGATGCGGATATCACCTTGCGTTTGCATCAGGCTCTGTGGCCACAGCTACAGGCCCAGCCGAGTTTGGAAAAGGTTTTTCGTGAGATAGAGATCCCGCTGGTACCCGTATTGTCACGCATTGAGCGCACGGGCGTATTAATTGAGCCGATGCTGCTCAATCAGCAGTCATCTGAATTGGCGCAGCGTTTGGCTGAGCTCGAAACCGAGGCCCACACGCTGGCGGGTGAGCCGTTTAATCTGGCATCGCCCAAGCAATTACAAGCTATTTTGTTCGATAAACTCGGTTTACCGGTTCTGAAAAAAACACCGGGCGGCGCACCATCTACCAATGAAGAGGTGTTGGCTGAACTGGCGCTTGATTACCCGTTACCGGCAATTTTGCTTGAGTACCGTGGCATGGCAAAGCTCAAATCAACCTATACCGATAAACTGCCGCAAATGATCAATCCGCAGACTGGCCGTTTACACACCTCGTACCATCAGGCGGTAACTGCGACTGGCCGCTTATCCTCAACTGATCCGAATCTGCAAAATATTCCAGTACGCAATGAGGCCGGCCGCCGTATCCGACAGGCGTTTATCGCTGATACCGGTTGTAAAATTGTGGCGGCTGACTACTCACAGATAGAGCTGCGGATCATGGCGCACTTGTCTGGCGATCAGGGGCTGCTGAAGGCCTTCAGTGAAGGTGTGGATATTCATCGAGCTACTGCTGCGGAGGTTTTTGGGCTGGATCGCGACAAGGTCAGTGCTGATCAGCGCCGCAGTGCCAAAGCCATTAACTTTGGCCTGATCTACGGCATGAGTGCCTTTGGTCTGGCGCGTCAGCTCGGTATTGGCCGTAATGAAGCCCAGCGTTATATGGATCTCTATTTCGAGCGTTATCCCGGCGTGCTTGATTATATGGAGAGCACCCGCACACAGGCCACGGCACAGGGATATGTCGAAACCCTGTTTGGTCGCCGTTTGCAGTTGCCGGATATTAATGCGCGTAACGGTATCCGCCGTAAGGCTGCAGAGCGGGCGGCAATCAATGCCCCTATGCAGGGCACGGCGGCTGATATCATCAAAAAAGCGATGCTGGCTGTTGATCAGTGGTTACGTGCAACCCCTGAGCTGGGTGTTCGCCTGCTGATGCAGGTACACGATGAATTGGTATTTGAAATTCCACAGCAGCATGTAGAGCACTGTACCCTACAGATCAAACAGATTATGGAGCAGTGTGCTGCGCTGAATGTTCCGCTGGTGGTCGATGTTGGTGTGGGGGATAACTGGGATCAGGCCCATTAAGCGTATCACCGCGGTATGAGTGTCTATTCTGAATCGGCATTGTGGTCTGGTGATAACACCATGCATCAAAAGCAACAGGTTGTAGTAAAAATGAGTGCGGTGATAAAGTAATTTCATAGTGAAAAATAACTTTCTGATTAATGTTATTTTTTGTGATGAAGTGCAACAAAAAAGTGAAAGTAAACTACAGAAAGCCCTTTACCTGCGCCGCTGAATTGCTGTACAGTTTACCACGTAGGGTACAGAGGTAAGATGTTCTATCTTTCAGACCTTTTACTTCACGTAATCGGATTTGGCTGAATTTTTAGCCGCCCCAGTCGTTATGACTGGGGCGTTCTTTTATCCGGTAATCCCCCAAAATAACGCGCTACTTTTTTCCCTTTTTCTTTCCCTCTTTGTACAGCTTTCATTTGATTCCCACATTTATTGCCTGAGCTGACGCTTTTGGTTAGTGCTGCATGTTTACCGCTTTGTGGTTCGGCTATTGATTTTTCATCTTTTTCTGTGGGCTTTTACCTTAACTTACTCTTTTAAAAGATAAATAATGACAACAGTGCGATGTGGCTCACTGATTTGCCGATTTAAATTAGAGTAATTACTTTAATTTAAGGAAAGAGTCGATATAATGAGCAGGCTCTTCTTATTTATCTTAATTGTGCTGTGTTTGCCTTGGTTGTATGCAGGGAAAACAGACAATGACTCTACTGTATTTTCAGGCCAGCGTTTGCTGGCTTTTTTTTATGGTTTTTGACTGCCATTAACGGGGCCGGTAGTCTGTGTTTGTCGTTATTACGGCATGGTTTTTTCTGGTTGTTATTGCCTAAACCGCTATGCAGTAACGGGCATACATGTTGTTATAAAAAAACAGTATTGTCTGACTTATTTATTTCTGCGAAACTAAATATTAATGACAAGGTGCAATGTTATTGCAGGGTTATCTGATAACCCATTGAGCGGGTTAAAATTAAAACCTTAGAGCCAGCGCAACTTGTATGATGTAGTGCTTAATCTTGCATAAATATCTTGCGAAACCACGCAGGATCGAAGATCCTAAAACCATAATGATAAAAATCTCCTATTTCTCTCCCGTTGCCCCATCGTACGATGGGGACTTTGTTTTTCCCGTCATGAATCTCTGCACGTATTTGCACACTTTTCCTACCAACTTTTTCGTCAATCAGCCCTGAGATCTCTACAGTATGTTTGGCACAAAAGAGCGGCATAGACGGTGGTATCGCAATACGTGATACAGCATAGCGCCACAAGATATGGTCACACTGATAGTTTCTCGGGTGCGCTATACTGGTTGGAAAATCGGTTTTTTGGCGGCTAAATGTGCTGTAGAGCCGGTATCAGCGTGTGAACCGGCACGATTTTCCCGCTTTTTATTCATTTGCAGGGCCGAAAGCCTAGAATGTTCTATTTCTGAACGTAAACACTGGCATAATATGGCCTACTGATCCCGCATCACAATGGTGTTGATATGACCCGCGAAAAGAAAACCCGTAAAGCGCCGGGTGGCGTTAAACTTGATTCATCAAAGCCGAAAAAAAGCCGTGCCGAACTTGATCAAATGTCACGTGATCAAAAGCGGCTGAAAAAGCGTAAAGGCCTTAACTCAGGCACGCGCCAAAATCCGGAAGGTTCTTCACGTAAGACTGATAGCCGTGCGGATAAAGACCCGCGTATCGGCAGTAAAAAACCGGTGCCACTGATGGTTGAATTTGTAAACCGTCAGCCGAAAAAAGCAGCCGTTGTTAAGCCGGTAGAAAAAGAGGCACTTGCCCCAGAACTTGAACTGGCACAACTGGAAGCGGATGAGCGTCTGCACATGCTGTTAGATCGTGTTGATGGCGGTGAAAGTGTTAGCGAAGAAGAGCAAAACTACATCAACAGCAGCCTTGATCGTGTTGACGAACTGATGCAACTGCTCGGCTTGTCTGATGAAGAAGAGGAAGAGTCTGAAACGCCTGCACCGGTAAAAAGCAGTGATCCGGAAGATTTGTGGGAGCGTTTTAACAACAGTGATCCGAAGTCATTCTGATGCTGTGGCAACAGGGATTAGTATTGGCAGCAGTGATGATACTGCTGCCATTAGCCTTATACGCGGGTTGGTTACTGGGCAAACTGTGGCAACAGCGGCAGGCACAGCACCATCGGCAACAGCAACGTAACCAGACACTGGTCGACAGCATTCAGACCATCGCACTGGCGATGCAGTCTGGGCAGTGTAATTTATCGGAAGGCGTGTTGCGCCTGCACCCTCTGCTTGAGGCAGTGAATCAGGCAGATACCCCGCAATTATCTACCCATTTTCCGGCAATGCAGGCTCTGTTTGAGGCTGTTGCTGCCATGCCAACACATGAAGCCCGCAAAAATTACAAGCGCAATCAAATTATGAAATGGGATCTGGAACGCGAGCTGGCGGAAAGCCGCCTGCAAACAGAGATCGAAGATGAGCTTCCTACTCTGCTTGCGTGGTGTTCTGCATTACCGAAATAAAAGCAGTTTAAGCTGCGGTGAATTGGAAGGAATGAGCATGTCTGTGATTGTGAATAACCCCACTGAGTGGGATCTGGCGTTAATCCAGAAGTATAACTACTCTGGCCCACGCTATACGTCGTATCCTACGGCGCTTGAATTTCATGAAGGTTATCAAGAGAGCGATTTCAGGCAGGCGGTAGCCCGTTACCCTGAGCGCCCGTTATCACTGTATATCCACATTCCTTTTTGCCACAAGCTCTGCTATTTCTGCGGTTGTAATAAAGTGATCACCCGCCATGTGCACAAGGCCGATCACTACCTTGATGTGCTAGAACAAGAGATCATTCAGCGCGCTGCCCTGTTTACTGACCGTCAGGTTTCCCAGATCCACTGGGGCGGCGGTACGCCGACCTTCCTAAGTAAAACACAAGTCAGCCGTTTGATTCACCTGCTGCGAACCCATTTTAATGTGCGTGCCGATGCTGAGATCAGCATTGAACTTGATCCGCGTGAAATTGAGCTAGATATGCTCGATCACCTGCGTGCTGAAGGCTTTAACCGCATGAGTATGGGGGTGCAGGATTTCAACAAAGAAGTTCAGCAGTTGGTTAACCGCGAACAGGATGAAGATTTTATCTTTGCGCTGATTGCTCGAGCCCGCCAGCTTGGGTTTGCTTCAACCAATATTGACTTGATTTACGGATTGCCAAAACAGACACCGGAAAGTTTTGCATTTACCCTGCAAAAGGTCATTGAGTTAAACCCTGATCGCCTGAGCGTGTTTAACTATGCGCATCTGCCTTCACGTTTTCCGGCACAGCGTAAAATTCGTGATGAAGATTTGCCGGCACCGGCGCAGAAATTAGCCATCTTGCAAGAGACGATTGAAACGCTCTGTGGGGCGGGTTATCAGTTTATTGGCATGGATCACTTTGCTCGTCCGCAAGATGAGCTGGCTGTTGCCCAGCGTCAGGGCCAGTTGCACCGTAATTTTCAGGGTTATACCACGCAAGCAGAGTGTGATCTGCTCGGTATGGGCGTATCAGCCATTAGCATGATTGGCGATCACTATGCACAAAATCAGCGTGAGCTTAAACACTACTATGCGCAGGTTACTGAGCAGGGGCATGCGCTGAATAAAGGCCTGCGGATGAGCGATGAAGACTGCTTACGCCGTGATGTCATCAAAGCGCTGATCTGTAATTTCCAGCTTTCGTTTGCCGAGATAGAAGCGCAGTACCCGATTGATTTTAAACAGCACTTTGCAGAGGATTTGGCTCTGCTTGCCCCGTTAGCCGCCGATGGATTAGTGACGTTGAGCGATGAGGGGATCACTGTGATGCCGCGTGGTCATCTGCTGATCCGCAATATCTGTATGTGTTTTGATACCTATTTGCGTCAACAAGCGCGTCGCCAGCAGTTCTCGCGAGTGATTTAACAGATAAAAAAATGCCGCCGTGATGCACCTGCATCCGGCGGCATTTTTGCGTTATTGAATACCCAAAAAAAGCACGCTTGAAGATTACTCTTCGTCTGCTGCCGCTTGTTGTGCGTTCAACGCTTCAATTTCATGGGTAAACCAGGTATCAAGCTTAATACGCAGCAGATCAACACCGAATTTTTTCAGTGATGAGAAAGCCTCAACCTGAATATCACCGCCAAAAGTAACAACGGCATCACGCACCATTTTTACTTGGTTTTTACGTGCGCCACTGGCCAGCTTGTCGGCTTTAGTCAGTAGAATCAGTACGGGTAAACCGGCTTCAACAGCCCACATCACCATTTGCTGATCCAGATCTTTTAGGGGATGACGGATATCCATCAGCACCACCAGACCACGCAGACATTCACGTTTTTGCAGGTATTCACTCAGTGCCCGCTGCCACTTCAGCTTCATCTCTTCAGGCACTTGTGCATAGCCGTAACCGGGTAAATCGACTAAACGCGCTTGTTCGGCAACTTCGAACAAGTTGATCAGCTGGGTACGGCCTGGTGTTTTACTGGTACGAGCCAGACTTTTTTGATTGGTTAATGTGTTTAGCGCGCTGGATTTTCCGGCGTTTGAGCGGCCCGCAAAGGCAACTTCAATTGCATTATCCATCGGAAGGTGACGGATATCCGGAGCACTGGTGACAAAATGTGTAACATGATAATTAAATTGAGCCACGGAACGATCTCCACCCTAGTCAAATGTGGTGCACTGATTTCTTTTATGTGAAAATGTGTAAAATATCTGTTGTAATAATTCAGGGGCTAGCGTGAAATCATCCCCTTACTGTAACGGACAGGATTATCCGTTATCGGCATAACAACAATCATATAGCTAAATGGAACGCCATGAAAAAATTTGCGCTCGTGATGTCAATGATGCTGGGTGTTAGCGGTATGGCGCAGGCACAGGGAGATGCGGAAGCGGGTAAAAAAATTGCTTCTGCGGTTTGTGTTGCTTGCCACAATGCCGATGGGAATAGCACCATCACTGCCAACCCTAAATTGGCCGGACAACATAACAAATATCTGCTCAAGCAGCTAAAAGAATTCCAGTTAGCTGCGCATACCAATGCTCAGCAGGGGCGTGCTAACCCCATTATGCAGGGGCAAGTTGCCACGCTCTCAGAGCAAGATCTGGAAAATCTGGCTGCATGGTTCTCGCAGCAGACCTCTGCACCGGCTTATACCCGTAAAGACAGCGTAGAACTCGGTAAGCAGCTGTATATGGCAGGTGATAAACAACGCGGCATTCCGGCGTGTGTTGCCTGCCATGGTCCGCGTGGTAATGGTACCGATCTTTCGGGTTTCCCGAAAATATCGGGCCAACATGCTGATTACATTATCGCACAACTTAACGCGTTTCGTGCCGGACAGCGGCAAAATGACCCAAATAGCATGATGCGTCAAATTGCAGCATCACTGACAGACAAAGAGATCAGTGCATTAGCCGGTTATTTAGGCGGTTTACACTGAGTTTTTTGGCGAGATACTCGGTAGCACGGTGGCCTGTTTACAGGCCACACAGTGAGTATATTGATGCGTAGAGTGATGACATCCCAGCGTAATAATTTGCACTCTTGCTCATATTTAAAGGCAGGAATACGTAAAGCACGCATTTAAAGCCATTACATGCTGCGTGCGCGTGCGCTGGCACGCAATGCCGCTTTATCCCCTGCGCTTAAAAAGGCTTGTGTCATGCCGTTCTCTTGCGCTTGGCGGATTTGTGCCGGTGAAAGGCCTGCTGCCGGTGCAGCTACATTGTATTCATGGCGAATTTCAATGCCCTCAACGGCCGGATCATCGGTATTTATGCTGGCCAAAATACCGTGCTCTAAAAATACCTTCAGCGGGTGTGCGCTGAGTGCACTGACGGTAGTGGTTTGTACGTTGGAGGTCAGCGCCGACTCAATACCAATTTGGTGTTCGGCCAGATAATCCATCAGACGCGGATCTTCAATGGCTTTTACCCCGTGTCCGATACGCTCGGCACCGAGTTCATGAATCGCCTGCCACATACTGGCTGCGCCAGCGGCTTCACCGGCATGCACGGTGACGTGTAATCCCGCATCGTGTACCTGACGAAAATGTGGAACAAACAGCTCACCGGGCTGGCCAAGCTCATCACCGGCCAGATCAATGGCAACCAGATCTTGATGACAGGCTAGCAAAGCCCCCAGCTCCTGCTGGCAGGCTACTGTGCCAAATGTGCGGCTTAAAATACCGATTAAATTAGCTTGTACGGTAAAATCTTTACGGCCAAGTGCAATACCGTCGGCCACGGCCTCAACCACCCCTTGCAGCGGCAGATTGTGCTTCATCGCCATGTAATACGGTGAAAAACGCAGCTCGGTGTAGTCTAATCCGGCATTGTCGGCATCTTGCATATTTTCATAGGCCACACGGCGGCAGGCATCCAGATCGGCAAGCACTGCAACACCCCAATCAAGTTTTTGCAGGAAGCTAACCAGCGTTGGGGCATTATCGGTAATTCTGACATGGGGTAACAGCGCACTGAGGTTGTCTGCGGGTAGCGCGATACCGTGCTGCTGACCTAATGCCAAGATAGTTTCAGGGCGGATATTGCCATCAAGGTGGCGGTGTAAATCGGTCAACGGTAAATCACGTGCGATCATGCTGCATTCCCCCATAATAATATGGTCTGAGAGTATAGGCATCGGGCTGTAAATCACCTAGTTTTGTTGCTTTTTTTATGTGACAAAAATCACACCAAGATACAAATGCACACAGCTGTTTTTATTTTGTACTCTCTTGCATCGGGTTACGGAAATATTTTGTTGGCATGTTGTGCCAAGATGTTGTGCTGATATACCGCGCGCTGCGGTGTGGCGTATTTTCTGCGGCCGATACCTCACAGCGTTGCGCTACCCATCACAAGCAAAATCTTTGTTGGGGATAGAGCGCATAGCCTGCCACGGTACTGCTTATTTATCTTATTTTGTTCCGTTCAGTTTTGGGCACAAGCGTGTTTGCACCATAAATTCTCTTTGGCTGCCCGCTGTAGCCGATATTGCGTCAGTAATCGGAATCGAGATCAAACTCTTTGAGCTTACGGGTCAGTGTATTACGCCCCCACCCGAGCAGACGCGCAGCTTCCTGCTTATGCCCTTGGGTATGTTGTAATGCCGTTTGCAGCAAGGTGCGTTCAAACTCAGGCTGTGCGTTGGTCAGCAGTGCCTGCTCGCCTTGTTGCAGGCGTTGCATGGCCCAGTGTTGCAGTTGTTGTTGCCACTCAATCGCATGGCCAGATGCGTGTGGATCAGCGGCTGGTGTGCGCAACTCCTCAGGTAAATCTGCCAGTAAAATCTCTTTCCCGGCAGCCATGACAGTCAGCCCACGGCAGATATTTTCCAATTGGCGGACATTGCCCGGCCAGTGAAAAGCGCGCATGACTTGCAGTGCGGCCGGATGCAGTGTTTTTACCTCTACGCCCAACTCACGGGCAGCAAGCTGCAAAAAATGTTGTGTTAATACCGCAATATCTTGCGTGCGCTCACGCAGGGCCGGTAGCAAAATTTTAATCACATTCAGGCGGTGGTACAGATCTTCGCGAAATAGCCCCTGCCGTACATGCCGTTCTAGATTTTGGTGGGTAGCGGCAATAATCCGTACATCAACGTTAACTGCCTGATGCCCACCAACGCGGTAAAACTGCCCTTCGGCTAGAACGCGCAATAAACGGGTTTGTACATCAACGGGCATGTCACCTATCTCATCTAAAAACAGAGTGCCGCCATTGGCCTGCTCAAAACGCCCCTGCCGCACCGTATTAGCACCGGTAAATGCCCCTTTTTCATGACCGAACAGCTCTGATTCAATCAAATCTTTGGGGATAGCTGCCATGTTGAGGGCAATAAAGGGGGCGCCAGCACGTGGGCTATGTCGGTGCAGAGCGTGGGCAATCAGCTCTTTGCCGGTACCTGATTCCCCATTAATCAGCACGCTGATAGAGGAGCGCGACAGCCTGCCAATGGCACGAAAGACCTCCTGCATGGCAGGGGCCTCACCAATAATTGCGGGGCTGTGTGCATCAGGTGTCGGGGCTATATCGGGTTGTGTCCGGCGCAGCTCGTGGCTGTGTAAAATGGCTCGTTCGGCTAAATTGACGGCATCATCAATATCAAAAGGTTTGGGTAGATAGTCAAATGCACCGCGTTGATAGGCGCTGACCGCCGCATCTAAATCAGAATGCGCCGTCATAATGATGACCGGCAGATCAGGATGCTGCGTGTGCAGTTGACTAAGCAGTGTCAGACCATCGATCCCCGGCATTCGGATGTCTGAGATCAGCACATCCGGGCGGCGGGTCGTGAGAGCGTTCAGCACTTGCTGCGCATCATCGAAGGTTTCACAGCTGATCCCACTGCCTGAGAGCGCTTTATCCAACACCCAGCGGATGGCACTGTCATCATCTGCAACCCAGACTCGTCCTTTACTCATGTTTTGCCTCATCAACCTAGCCTGAATTTACCGATTACTTGCGCAGCGGCAGATACACCGAGAATTCGGTATGTCCGGGCCAGCTGCTGCACTCTATTTTACCCTGATGCTGATCGATCAAATTGCGCGCAATAGATAGCCCTAACCCAGTCCCACCCTCACGCCCGCTGACCATCGGATAAAAGAGGGTATCTTGCAGATGTGCCGGAATACCTGATCCGGTATCAATAATATCGAGCCGCACCACCAACCGGTAGCGCTCACCGTGCAGCATCTGCTGAAACGCGGTGCGGGTACGCAAAGTAATGCTGCCCGCTTGTTCGCCGAGCGCCTGCAATGCATTACGTACAATATTTAAGATAGCCTGTTCGAGCTGCTCGGCATCATGTTCGAACTCCGGCAGACTAGGGTCATAATCACGGATCACGCGAATTTGTGCCGGTTTTTCCAGTTCAACCAACTGCCGCACCCGTTCAAGTACAACATGCAGGTTCTGTTCCATTCGCACGCCCGGCCGTTGTGG
This sequence comes from Plesiomonas sp., assembly GCF_051650925.1. Taxonomy (NCBI): domain Bacteria; kingdom Pseudomonadati; phylum Pseudomonadota; class Gammaproteobacteria; order Enterobacterales; family Enterobacteriaceae; genus Plesiomonas; species Plesiomonas sp. The sequence goes on along the minus strand of NZ_JBOFRH010000467.1, from coordinate 15,998 downwards.
GCCGAGCAGCCGATCAACCAAATTTCGTAACCGATCAGCCTGTGCAATGATTATCTGGGTATATTCAGTGAGTTCAGGGTTGGGCAGCGCTTTTTCCAGCAGTTGTGCAGCTCCACGCAATCCGCCCAGCGGGTTTTTGATCTCGTGCGCCAGCCCGCGTACCAAATCGCGCGCGGCAATTTGCTGTGCCTGATGCAACTGCTCTTGGCTAATTTTTCGGTGAGTATCGAGCGGTTGCAGTTCCACTAAAATCGCCGAACTTTCTGGTGTGATCAGCGGTTGGGCAGTCAGAGCCAGCGTGTGGGCACGCCCGTCAATTACCAGCATCACTTCGTTGTCGGTAAAACTTTGCTGGCTGTCGAGCGTGTGCTGCATCAACGTCAAATCCAGTGAAATATGGCTAAACAGTGAGGCCAGTGGCAAACCGTTGAGTTTACGGGTGCTGTGGGCCAGCAGTTGCTCGGCGGCTGGATTGGCAAACTGAATGGTTAAATCATCATCAAGCAGCAGGACACTGGTTTTTAGGTTATTCAGCAGCAGGTGGGAATAGTGCAGCATACCTCGCCTTATCGTGATGCATCCGACCGTAAATAGTGCCAGTGTACACGCACCTTCTTGCTGGCGGATACCTCTTTTGCACCAAAAAGGTGCGTACGGTTATCGGGTGTGATGAACCCACCTGAGGGGGGTAAAACCTGTGCTTGTACAGGTGATTATTTCGGTGCAATCGGCGGATTCAGCGCTTCACGGTTGAGTACGCTGGCACGGTGTAGATAGACAGTCACCGCCGGAGCAGTGGCCACGACTTGCCCTTTATCAAGCAGTTGCGCGCTGACCTGATGTGATCCACGGTCAATATTTTTTAGCTGTTGCTGGATACTGCGGGTTGGCGAGCCGCTCGGGTTGCCATCAAGCAGCAGTTGTACCGTTTGGCTTTCGGTTAATTTCGGCACGACCATCACAGTGACATCAATATCACCGCTGTTATTGCGCACAGTTTGCTCGTCAATCGGCGATAAAATGGCAATCTGGGTGGTTAAGTTGCTGACGGCCTGCGGGCGGGTACGCGGCACACTGGCTGCGCTGCTGCTGGCAACCGAGGCTCGGTTGGGCAGTTTATCGCTCGGCAGTTTGCCGGAGTCATACTTTATCGGTGCACTTGGCGAGATCTCTTTACAGGTCGCCCCTTTGGTTTTGGTGGTGCTAAAGTGCGTAGTGCCGCGAGCGTCTGTCCATGAACAGATTAATCGGGCTTCACTGGCCAGCACCGGTGCGCTTAACAGCAGCAGTGTCAGACAAAACAGGCGCATGACAAGTTCTCCGCAAATCAAAAAAAAGGGGGGTAGATTACCGTACTCAGGGGAACGGCTAAGTCGCCTAAAATTAAATTGCCTAAGCTAAACCTAAACTTCAGTTACCTAAGCCATCATCTAAGCTATGTAAGTGATCTAAGCTCTCTGAGTGACTACTCTAAGTGACTATGTTAAGCGCTAAGCCACATAGTGTCATCACTTCCCATCAGTCACCGCAAGCGTAAAAAAGCCCGCTTGTGAGGCGGGCTGAAAGTTTCCACGGCAACAAAATGAGTTGTTACACGCATGAGCGGTGAAGTTTCCGCCAGTGTTTTGTTTTTCGATAGGCTAAACGTAAGTTTAGCGGCAAGAAAAACTTAAACGCTGTAGTACATTTCAAACTCAACTGGGTGCGGCATCATGCGCACACGGTCGATATCCGCGCGTTTCAACTCAATATAAGAATCGATAAATTCGTCGGTAAATACGCCACCACGGGTTAAGAACTCGCGGTTTTCGTTCAGAGCTTGCATTGCCTCTTCCAGTGAACCGGCAACAGTTGGGATCTCAGCGGCTTCTTCTGGTGGCAGATCGTACAGGTTTTTATCCATGGCATCGCCAGGATGAATTTTGTTGATGATGCCATCAAGACCAGCCATCAGCTGGGCAGCAAATGCCAAGTATGGGTTAGCTGCTGGATCTGGGAAGCGCACTTCAATACGACGCGCTTTCGGGCTGGCAACCACCGGAATACGGATAGAGGCCGAACGGTTACGGGCAGAGTAAGCCAGCATGACCGGTGCTTCATAACCTGGCACCAAACGCTTATAGGAGTTGGTGGTTGGGTTAGCAAAGGCGTTGATAGCTTTCGCGTGCTTGATGATACCGCCGATGTAGTACAGCGCCATTTCAGACAGGCCAGCATACTTATCACCTGAGAACAGGTTTACGCCATTTTTTGCCAGAGACTGGTGGCAGTGCATGCCTGAACCGTTATCACCGAACAGCGGTTTTGGCATGAAAGTTGCGGTTTTATTGTAAGCATGCGCAACGTTGTGAACCACATACTTATAAATTTGGGTTTCATCGGCTTTAATGGTCATGGTGTTGAAGCGGGTTGCCACTTCGTTTTGGCCTGCAGTGGCCACTTCGTGGTGGTGTGCTTCAACCACTAAACCCATCTCTTCCATCACCAAACACATGGCAGAGCGCAGGTTTTGTGATGAATCAACCGGTGCTACTGGGAAGTAACCGCCTTTGACTCCTGGACGATGGCCTTTGTTGCCGCCTTCGTACTCAGTACCGGTATTCCATGCCGCTTCGATATCATCAAGCTTAAAGAAAGAGCCGGAAATACCGGTGCTAAAGCGCACATCATCAAACACAAAGAATTCAGGCTCTGGCCCGAACAGAACCGTGTCAGCAATGCCGGTAGAGCGCAGAAAATCCTCTGCACGCTTAGAGATAGAGCGCGGATCGCGGTCATAGCCTTGCATTGTACCCGGTTCGAGGATGTCGCAGCGGACAATCAGTGTGCTGTCATCAGTGAACGGATCCATAACTGCGGTAGTCGGATCGGGCATCAGAACCATGTCTGATTCGTTAATGCCTTTCCAGCCTTCAATAGAAGAGCCATCAAACATTTTGCCTTCTTCAAAGAAGTCAGCATTCACTTGATGTGCTGGAATTGATACGTGCTGTTCCTTGCCCTTGGTGTCAGTAAAGCGCAGGTCAACGAATTTCACTTCGTGTTCTTGCAGCAGTGCTAATACGTGTTCAGCTGACATGGTGTAACCTCCGATGTTGTCGCAATCATGGTGTTGTCGTGGATTTTTAGTGCTCGCATTCAAATTCGTATTGGTTGCGTAGCGCTAATGTATACCTGATTTGTTGCTCTTTATATCTGAAACCTAGGCCGCTTCGTGCCTTCGATATCTACTAAGCGAGAAGCATGCCAACTTTTATGGTTCATGATATTCCCTGTGAAATAGCAGCATGCCATGTCAAACTGTGGTGTTCAACCCTGCATTAATGCACTAACATGGTGAATGATTGCACTATTTTGGTGCAAGAAAGGAATTAATATCCTTCTATATTAAGTTGGTTGTATAATTCATCAGCAAAATAAGCAGAGAATTCGTCCAGCATGCCGCAAAGATCATATTGAGATCGATATGTGGCAGCAAAATTACGATTCTTCTGTAATAATGTTCACACTTTAATTGTGTACCTTGTGAAGTGGCTCACGCCCGCAGGCAGGTAAACTTGCCAGCAATGTTTTGCTGTGATCGGTTTAGTCTTTTGCTCAACCTGTGTACAATAGCCGCTAATTTGTTAACCCCCAGAGACCACATCTGTGATTGAGAATCTGCGTAATATCGCCATCATTGCCCACGTTGACCACGGTAAAACCACCCTGGTTGATAAGCTACTGCAACAATCCGGCACCCTCGGAGAGCGTAATGACGCGACCGAACGTGTAATGGACTCCAACGATCTGGAAAAAGAGCGTGGAATTACCATTCTGGCTAAAAACACCGCCATCGAGTGGAACGGATACCGCATTAACATCGTTGACACCCCGGGTCACGCCGACTTCGGTGGTGAAGTAGAGCGTGTGATGTCGATGGTAGATTCCGTACTGTTGCTGGTAGATGCAATGGACGGCCCGATGCCACAAACTCGTTTCGTAACCCAAAAAGCGTTTGCTTATGGTTTGCGTCCGATCGTGGTTATCAACAAGGTTGACCGTCCGGGCGCACGCCCTGATTGGGTTGTTGATCAGGTATTTGACCTGTTTGTTAACCTGGGTGCGACCGATGAACAACTGGACTTCCCAATTGTTTATGCTTCAGCACTGAACGGTATCGCCGGTCTGGAAACTGACGAAATGGCTGACAACATGACGCCATTGTTCGAAACCATCGTTAAGCACGTACAGCCACCACAAGTTGAGATGGAAGCACCTTTCCAGATGCAAATCTCTCAGCTCGATTACAACAACTATGTTGGTGTTATCGGTATCGGCCGTATCAAGCGTGGTTCTGTGAAGCCGAACCAGCAGATCGTTATCGTTGATAGCGAAGGCAACCGTCGTAACGGTAAAGTCGGTAAAGTTCTGGGCCACATGGGTCTGCAACGTATCGAAGCTGAAGTGTGTGAAGCGGGCGATATCATCGCTATCACCGGCTTAGGCGAACTGAATATCTCTGATACTCTGTGTGACCCAGTTGCTGTTGAAGCGCTGCCAGCACTGACAGTTGATGAGCCTACCGTTACCATGTTCTTCTGTGTAAACACCTCGCCATTCTGTGGCCGCGAAGGTAAGTTTGTGACTTCACGTCAGATCCTTGACCGTCTGCGCAAAGAGCTGGTACACAACGTTGCACTGCGTGTTGAAGAGACTGAAGATCCAGATGCATTCCGTGTATCAGGCCGTGGTGAATTGCACCTGTCTGTTCTGATCGAAAACATGCGTCGTGAAGGTTACGAGCTGGCGGTATCCCGTCCGAAAGTAATTTTCCGTGATATCGATGGCCGTAAACAAGAGCCATTCGAGCAAGTGACTCTGGACATCGAAGAGCAGAACCAAGGTTCTGTGATGGAAGCGATGGGTCTGCGTAAGGGTGAAATGCGCGACATGATCCCTGATGGCAAGGGCCGTATCCGTTTGGATTACATCATCCCTAGCCGTGGCCTGATCGGTTTCCGTACCGACTTCATGACCATGACTTCTGGTACTGGCCTGCTGTACTCCAGCTTCAGCCACTATGATGACGTGCGTCCGGGCGAAATCGGTCAGCGCATCAACGGTGTTCTGATCTCTAACGGTACCGGTAAAGCACTGGCTTACGCACTGTACAGCCTGCAAGATCGTGGTCGCCTGTTCTTGGGTCACGGTACTGAAGTTTACGAAGGTCAAATCATCGGTATTCACAGCCGTTCTAATGACCTGACTGTAAACTGTCTGCAAGGTAAGAAGCTGACTAACATGCGTGCTTCTGGTACAGACGAAGCAACAACACTGGTTAGCCCTATCAAGATGACACTGGAGCAAGCTCTGGAATTCATCGATGATGACGAACTGGTAGAAGTAACGCCACAAAGCGTTCGTATTCGTAAGAAACACCTGACCGAAAACGACCGTAAGCGTGCACACCGTAAGTAATCCCTGCGGATTAGTTATTGCGTGTTCTGCATCCTAAAATGTAGTTATTATGTTTTGGGTGATGAGAAAGAGGATGCCTACGGGTGTCCTCTTTTTTTATCTAAAGAAAACTCGGTCAAGCATGTGATTGACGGTAGGGTGTGATGGCATGATGTGATGACAGCATGCGATAACAAATAAAATTGCAACCGATGAGGAAAAGAGCGATGTATAAAGGGTTACAGCCGACCACTTGGTGGCAGAATCGGGGCTTTTTCCGTCTATTATTAAGCCGCAGTGGTGAGAGCCGTTTGACGATCACAGCCGGTTATCTTGCCTATGTGACGCTGCTTTCACTGGTTCCACTGGTGACGGTGATTTTTTCGGTGTTTACCGCTTTTCCGGTCTTTGTCGGGATCACCGATCAGGTAAAACATTTTGTATTCAGTAATTTTGTACCGGCGACCGGTGATGTGGTACAAAATTATCTCGATCAGTTTGTGTCGAATTCTAGCAATATGAGTGCAGTGGGCATTATTGCGCTGGTGGTGACCTCTTTACTGCTGATTTCTGCGGTAGATAAAGCGTTAAATGCTATCTGGCGTAGTAAGCATCGCCGTCCGGCGATGGTGTCATTTGCTGTGTATTGGATGATTTTGACGTTAGGCCCGCTGTTGGCGGGGGCCAGTTTAGTGACCAGTTCGTATCTGTTATCGCTTAAATTGCTGACAGATACGGGTATTAACGGGGTGCTGGATAACCTGTTGGTGCTGTTGCCGATGATCTTGTCTGCGCTGTCATTTTGGTTGTTGTACGGTGTGGTACCGACTGAGCGGGTGCCGACGTTGCATGCATTAAGTGGTGCGTTGTTTGCGGCATTGCTGTTTGAGGTGAGTAAAAAAATCTTTACGTTGTATATTGCCTTTTTCCCGTCGTATCAGTTGATTTACGGTGCATTGGCGGTGATCCCTATCTTATTTGTTTGGGTTTATCTGAGCTGGTGTATTGTGTTGTTGGGTGCTGAGGTGACGGCCACGCTGGGTGAATGGCAAATGCAAAAGCAGATGGCAGGTTCAGACTCAGATCCACAAACCGAGGCGGATAACGTGTAACTGAAAGTGTGTTCACCACGGCGTTCTTCACGGTGCCTCCATGGTATTTTCCATGGTATAGGGAGTTGTTATGTTTCATTTGTATCCACCTATTCATCCGTTTGCAAGCGGCTTCATTCGCCGTGGTGAACACCAAATTTATGTTGAACAGGCCGGTAATCCGCAGGGTATTCCGGTGCTGTTTGTGCACGGTGGCCCCGGTGCGGGGTGCAGTGAACAGAGCCGGCGTTTTTTTGATCCCGCCCGTTTTCATATTATTTTATTTGATCAGCGCGGTTGTGGCCGTTCATTGCCGTACGGCAGTTTGCAGGATAATCATCCACAGGCGCTGATTGATGATATGGAAGCGATCCGTGAATCGCTCGATGTATCGCAGTGGATGCTGTTTGGCGGGTCATGGGGTAGTACGTTAAGTTTATTGTATGCGATTGCCCACCCGCAGCGTGTCAGTGCGATGGTACTGCGCGGTATTTTCCTTTCCCGCCAACAAGATTTTGATTGGCTCTACAGCCCGCAGGGCGGTGCCAGTCTGGTTTTTCCTGAGCATTACCAGCAGTTTATTGCGCCACTTGGCGGTGTGACCGATAGTGAGCAGGTGTTGGAGGGTTACTGGCAACGTCTGAGTTCGGATAATGAGTTAGAGCGCAGTGCCGCAGCAAAAAGCTGGGCGTTGTGGGAGGCGCATTTGATGCAGTTGCTGCCAGACCCGACGGTGTGGGAGCAGATGAGTAATTTGCAGCATGCGGTCGCGCTGGCACGGTTGGAGTGCCACTATTTTCGTGCGGCGACACGCTTGCCTGAGAATTTTATTGTGCAGAATGCGGCAGTATTGCAGGCGATACCGGTGCGTATTGTGCATGGCCGTTACGATATGATCTGCCCCTTTGAGAATGCGTGGCAGTTATGTCAGGCCTTACCGCAGGCGGCGTTGCAGGTGGTGCCGAATGCTGGTCACAGCAGTATGGAGCCGGGGATCACCGACGGGTTGATTCGGGCGCTGCTTGAGCTAACGGAGGCGTACCCGCTGTAGTTGCCGATTTGGGTCTTTTAGAAAAAGAGAGTGATTAGGATGATTGGATTGATTCAGCGTGTGCGTGAAGCACGGGTCGAGGTTGACGGGCAAGTGGTCGGGGAGATTGGTCACGGGCTGCTGATTTTGCTGGGTGTGGAAAAAGAGGATGATGAGGCGAAAGCGCGTCGTCTGGTTGATCGGGTGTTGGGTTATCGCATTTTTGATGATGCCGATGGCAAGATGAACCTGAATGTGCAGCAGGCCGGTGGCAGTGTGTTGGTGGTTTCCCAATTTACGCTGGCAGCCGATACCCAAAAAGGGATGCGCCCGAGCTTTTCATCAGCGGCTTCGCCACAACAGGCGGAGGCGTTGTACGACTATTTCAGTGCCTGTTGCCGTGAAAAAATCAATACGGCACAGGGGCAGTTTGCCGCTGATATGCAGGTGAGCTTGCAAAATGATGGACCGGTGACGTTCTGGTTGCAGGTGTAGCCGATATCCGGCAGATGGTTTCTCTATTGTAAAGAGGGCGACAAGGATGTATCGCTTAAGTACTCCGCTGACTGAAGAGGCGTTGCAGCGCTATTACCATTTTCGCTGGCAGATGCTGCGCGAGCCGTTACGCCAGCCGGTAGGATCAGAGCGCGATGGCTATGATGCCTGCGCACATCATCAGATGGTGGTGGATGATCAGGATAATCCGGTCGCGATTGGGCGGGTCTATATCAATGCCGATGATGAGGCAGCGATCCGCTTTATGGCCGTTGATGCAAATTTACGCGGGCGCGGGTTGGGTACGCTGGTGGCGATGGCGCTAGAGTCGGTTGCCCGCCAAGAGGGGGCAAAACGGGTGGTGTGCAGCGCCCGTGAGGAGGCGGTGCCTTTTTTTACTCAGCTGGGCTATCAGAATCAAGGTGAGATCCAAGCGGGGCTGACCACCCCGGTACGGCACTTTTTGATGATAAAACCGCTGCCGGATATGGATGCCATTTTACACCGGCCGGACTGGTGTCAGCAGTTACAGCAGGCGTGGTATCAGTCCATTCCGATCAGTGAAAAAATGGGGGTAAAGATTGTGCAGTACACCGGACAGCGTTTTGAAACAACGTTGCCGCTGAATGCCAATTTGAATCCGCATGACTCGGTGTTTGCTGGCAGTCTGTTTTCACTGGCAACGCTAACCGGTTGGGGGCTAATTTGGCTGCTGCTGCGTGAGCGTAATCTGGGTGGAGAGATTATTCTGGTGGATGCGCATATCCGTTATCCGCAGGCGGTGCGTAACCGTCCGCGGGCGGTGGCGGATCTGAATGATTTAGGTGGCGATCTGGATCGTCTGGCACGCGGACGCAAAGCCCGCGTGCAGATGAAGGTGCGCCTGTTGACCGATGAGTCGCAAGGCGCGGTGTTTGTCGGGACTTATATGGTGCTGCCAGCCGGTACACACTCGGGCACTCCGCTGACTGAGCTGCTGCTTTGATAGTACTCGTTATCTGCTGTTGTATCAGAGCCATTAACCGCATTTTGTGCTGATGTTTCGATGCGGGTTAGTGGGGTATGCCAGATACGGGTAAGCCGCTGGCAGTTGATACGGTTATCGAGTTGCAGTTGCAGACGGTTCGGTTCGGCAGTGGGGCTGAGCGGTGGCGGTGCCAACGAATAACTGCCGCTGATCTTCCCTTGCAGTTGATCGCCGCTAAAGGCTGCATTTTGTACCCATATCTGCCCTTTTTCTGCTCGTAGGTGCAGTTGCAGATTTTTCAGCAGGGTTTGTTGCCCCTCAAGCGTGGATTGTGCAATCCACTGATCGGGCATCGGTGAGCGTTGAGCTTGTGACCACAGGCTTGGGGCATTAATCCCGCGCAACAGTGCCTGATCGGTGGTCAGTTGCAGCTCTCCGCTGAGTGATTGCCGCACGTTATCAGCCGTGAGTAGATTGGCTTGCAGATTGAGGTTCAGGTTGCCGACCCCGCGCAGTGGCAGGGTTTGCCAGCCCCACTGTTGCAGGCTGTCGAGTGCTATCTGCTGGCCACTCAGTTGCAGGCTGGCAGGCCACTTATCACGTTGCAGCAGTGTGCCACTTCCTTCAAGTAACCCCTTTCCGGTAAATGCACTGAAATCACGTAAGGTCACTGCGCCATTATCGGCTTGCAGATCAACGGCGACATTGCGCATATCCACTTTATTGACCGTTGCTGCACGGGCACTGGCGCGTAAGCTGCCACGCCATAATCCCCAGTGCTGTTGCTGTGCTAGCTGTAGGTTGCTGCCATTGGCGTTAAGCGCGGTGAACTGAAAAGGCCGCAGCGGGTTTATATCCACCAATAAGTTGTTGTTTAGCTCTAGCTTTAATACGTTAATTTGGCTGAATACGGCAGGTAGCGGGTGGGTTAGCCACTGTGCCCATGTCGCCGGAATACTGTACTCAATGCCGCTAATGCCAAGTTGATCCCACTGTAGTGTTTGATCGGCCGCACGCCAACTGCCGTAGCCGTTAATCAGGCCGTTTTCAAAGCGGGTACTAAAGTCATCAATGGTGATGCCGTCGGCGGTAAAACTGAGGCGCAGTGCCGGTTCACGCAGGTGTAGATCGCCGCGCACCAGATCAAGTGCGTTCATGCTCAGTTGGCCATCGTGTGATGACCATGTGCCTTGGCCGATTTGCAGGTTGTTGAGGCTAAGATCAAGGTCGTTGACTGACCAGTCATTGCCTTCAACCCGCGCGCCGACAATATCGGCCCGTTGCAGGGTAAGAGGGGGCAAGATTTGCCAGTAGCGGCTTAGTAGCGCAGGTAGACGGTTATCTTGTAGGCGCAAGCGGGTCAGGCGCAGCGCATTGATCGTCCATGCCCCTTGTGTGCTGCGCTCGGCGGCCGCGGTAATTTGCCCTTGTAGTGTATCGGCACCAAAATCATCAATGCTCAGTTTTCCCTGTTGCCAGCGGCCTTGTAAAAAGAGGTTGTTCAGGGTCAGTTCGCCCAGATCAAATTGGGGGGATGAGAGCTCAAAGCGGGCATTTTCCCCCAAAAAGCTCTGCTGATCTGGGTTAAACGGGGTGATACCACCGTTAACCGGATGGGCTGTCAGCGGTATATCGGCCACTCGGCTGCTGATAGCCATGTTGTCGAGCTGAAGTTGTTGAGCGTACAAAAATGGACCACTTGCCGGTTTTAGTAGCGCGGGCAGCCGCAGTTCACCCTCTTGTAGCAGGATTTTTTGCCAGTGTAGCGGGTGCAGCAAAGTGCGTAAATTAAGGGTAAGCGTGACCTGCCTAGCATCGAGCAGTGGTGTGCCTTGCTGGGCTAAACGTACCTCTGTCAGGCGAATTTGGCGCGGTGACAGCGGGCTGTGCTGAATGCCGGTCAGTGAGAGCTGGTACGGTGTGTACGCTGAAATCCAGCGGCTGACCCGTTCGGCACCCAGCGGCGTTTGCAGCAGTGCATATGCCAATATGATGACCAGCAGAAACAGGATCAACAGTGTGGCCAGAAATTTTGTCAGTATCTTCATAATGGGTAATTGATGATAAGCCAAGGGTTATGCACCTGCTGATAACAGGCGCGCTTTCTGTCTACTCTTCCGTGTTTGCTTTTTATTGCTGTTCTGTTGTTGGCTGTGGTGAGCCATTACTCATTACTGCGTGCTCAGCTCCGCCGGATGCCGGTTGAGTGACGACATGCCTGCCTGTGCGTAGGCACGTGCCAGACGTATATTGAGCTGCGGTGATGCGCCTGATTGCTGGTGTACGTGCTCAAGGCAGCGGATCGCTAGGTGTAGCAAGTCTTGCTTGAGCAGCAGATCAGACAAAAACAGGAGCTCTTCCGGCGCGCGCTCTTTGAGTATTTGGTTGAGTAGGGTGAAATTATCGGACATAGATCCTCCGTGAGTGCACCTTGTTAGGTGCATGGCTCTTCCATAAGTCAGGTATGCTGATTTTATCAACAGTCTGCCTGTTTCTGCCGAGAGTTACTAGCCTTGTTGCATGTTGTTATCGGTTATGCGGGATGTGCGCAAATCGCACTAAAGTTGATTGACTCACCGTTAAAGGCGGTGAGTCAATCGTGGTAAGCACAGGGAAAAGGTAACTACGTTGTGTTGCTGAACGATTTTACTGATTCACGTTATCGATTCATGTTACTGCTCTGTTGAGCGAGCAGTGAGAGTGCTTTTTACTGTCTGAGGCTGCTTGATTGAACCCTCTTCAGGTAACTCTTGCGGCAGAATTAAATTCAGCGCAATGGCGGTAAAGCCGCCAGCCGCAAGGCCAGATGAGAGCACCGAGCGCAGCCAGTCAGGGGCAAATTGCAGTATTTGTGGCTGTTGGGCCACGCCTAATCCCATGGCCAGTGAAATGGCAATAATCAGTACGGCACGGCGGTCGAGCTGCTCACGCGCGATAATTCGCACACCGGCGGCAGCAATGGAACCAAACATCACAATGGTTGCGCCGCCCAGTACCGGTTCGGGAATGCTCAGTACCCAGTTGGCGATTGAAGGAAATAGGCCAAGTAGCGCCAGCATTGCGGCTACTGCATAACCGACATAGCGGCTGGCAACGCCGGTCATCTGGATCACGCCGTTGTTCTGGCTAAAGGTTGAGTTAGGGAAACTATTGAAAACGCCGGCCAGTGCTGAGTTAACACCATCAGCTAGCACGCCGCCTTTGATGCGGCGGATATATACCGGCCCGCTGACCGGCTGCTCAGAGACCTCAGAGGTGGCGGTAATATCACCAATCGCTTCGAGCGAGGTGACTAAAAATACCAGTACCAGCGGCAGCAGTAAGCTCCAATCAACGCTCAGACCATAGTAGAGTGGCGTTGGCAGCATCAGTAATGGCGCATCGTGCGGAACACTCGGTAGCATGTTCAATGCCCATGCCACCAGATAACCGGCACCCATGGCAATCACCAGTGAAGCAACCCGTAAATAGGGGTTACGCTGGCGGTTAAGCAGTACAATCAGCCCGATAACTACACCGGCCAGCAGCAGATTTTTCGGGCTACCAAAACTGCCATCACTGAGCGCGCCAAAACCGCCGCCAATCGAGACTAAACCCACTTGAATCAGCGTCAGGCCAATTAAGGTCACGACAATGCCCGAGACCAGTGGGGTAATCACTTTTTGCGCCAGATGCAAAATCCGCGATAACAGCACCTCACTGAATGAGGCCAGAATGATGGTGCCAAATAGCGCCGCCATCATGGTTGGCACATCTGCGCCACCCTGTTTTAAGGCCAGCCCTCCGGCAATAATGGGGCCGAGAAAATTGAAACTGGTGCCTTGAATTGAGAGTAAACCTGAACCCATTGGCCCGACCGTGCGAATAGTCAGAAAAGAGGCGAGGCCTGAAACAAACAGTGACATGCTGATGATGCGCTGGGTATCGGCGACTGGCAGGCCAAGGGCCTGACAAATCAGCAAGGGTGGCGTGATAACGGCCACAAACATCGCCAGTAAGTGCTGACCGGCCGCAAACAGGGTTTGTGGCAACGGCGGGCGATCATCGAGACGATAAACCAGATCGGGGTTATGTCGGGTGGCAGGTGCAGGAGTGGTATCGATGTGTTCCGGTTCGATAGCTTGTGAGCTCATGCTAGATTCCAGTGATCATAAAAGTGAGAAAACAGTGTGATGTATGAAGTCCACAATGATTGATTGTGGTTAGTGCATTAACGCGGGTATGGCTAGATATGGCGCGCATTTTAACGTGATCACCACAAAAAGCAAACGTTTGCCTGTGATCTTGGCGAGATTATCGGTTAGAGAATAGGATTATAAAAGCGGAATAACGCGGGAGAATCAGGCGTTGGAGTAGTCAGTACTGTGTGCTAACCAACGATCAATGATTGCCTGACTGTGCTGCGGATAGTGCTGGTGCAGGTAGCGCGCCAGTTTTTGTATATCGGGGATTAGATGTTGATCGCGCAACAGATCGGCAATTCGAAAGCTCATCATGCCGGTCTGTTTGGTGCCAAGCAGTTCACCCGGCCCACGAATATCCAGATCGCGCTGGGCGATAATAAAGCCATCGTTGCTGTCGCGCAGTACCGAGAGCCGCTGCTGGGCGGTTTTACTCAGCGGGGTTTTATACAGCAGCACACAGTGTGAGGCGATAGCGCCTCGGCCAACTCGTCCACGTAACTGATGCAACTGTGCCAAGCCTAGACGCTCGGGGTTTTCGATAATCATCAGGCTGGCATTGGGCACATCTACCCCCACTTCGATCACGGTAGTGGCGACCAGTAAGTTGAGTGCGCCGGCTTTAAACTCTGCCATCACTGCCTGTTTCTCTGTGGCTTTCATTCGCCCGTGTACCAGACCGATATTCAGGTGCGGCAGTTGCAAGCGCAGGTCAGCGGCTGTCTCTTCTGCTGCCTGTGCTTCGAGCACCTCTGATTCATCAATCAGGGTGCAGACCCAGTATGCTTGCCGCTGCTCAGTGTGGCAGGCTTCGTTAACGCGGCGAATGATATCTGCTCGCCGCGAATCGGGGATCGCAACGGTCGTCACGGGTGTGCGGCCGGGCGGCAGCTCATCGATCACTGAGGTATCTAGATCGGCGTAGGCGGTCATCGCCAGCGTGCGTGGAATGGGGGTTGCTGTCATGATCAGTTGGTGCGGAGAGTAGCCGTGGGTACTGCCCTTTTCCCGCAATGTGAGCCGTTGGTGCACGCCAAAGCGGTGCTGCTCATCAATAATGATCAGTGCCAGATCAGAGAAGATAACGTTTTGCTGGAATAGGGCGTGGGTGCCGATAATCATCGCCACTTCACCCGATGCAATAGCTTGTTCTTGTGCAGCGCGTGCTTTGCCTTTTTGTTTTCCAGCCAGCCAGCCGACCTGAATGCCAAGCGGAGTAAACCACTGGCGAAAGGTGTTGGCATGCTGTTCGGCCAGCAGCTCGGTTGGGGCCATTAGCGCCACCTGTTTGCCGTGGCTGATGGCACGTAGGGCTGCCAGTGCTGCGACCAATGTTTTACCGGAACCTACATCACCTTGTACCAGCCGCATCATCGGAAATGGGTTGGCCAGATCAGATTCAATCTCACTAACGACCCGCTGCTGTGCACCGGTAGGTGAAAAGGGCAGAGCTTGCAAGAATGCCGGTTTGAGCGGCACTTCCTGATGGCGTGGCAATATTTCGGGCAATGCGTAAGCCGGATGCGCCTGTGCGCAGGTGCGGGCGTGCAGCATACTGAGGTTGTGCGCCAGCAACTCTTCTAAAATCAGCCGTTGTTGTGCCGGATGTTTACCCTGCTCAAGCTCGCTCAGTGCAATATCCGGTGTGGGGCGGTGCAGCAAGTGTAAAGCTTGTTGGATGCTGATCTGGCGATGATTGAGCTGCGAAGGAAGCAGCTCAGGAATAGCCAGCTTATCGAGCATAGCCAGTGCCTGATCAGTCAGTTTACGCAGGCTGGCCTGCTTTAAGCCTTCGGTGGTTGGGTAGACCGGTGTGAGCGTCTCTTCGGTGACTGCCGGATCGTGCTGCCCGATGGCGCGGTACTCAGGGTGAATGATCTCCGGCCCGTTAACACCGGGTTTGACCTCACCGAACACCTTGATGCGCTTTCCTTCCGTCAGACCATTTTTCATGGCCGCCGTAAAGTGAAAAAAGCGCAGTGTGAGTGTGCCGGTACCGTCACTGATGCGGCAAGTTAGCATCCGCCGACGGCCCGCGCTGATCTCGGTGCGCAGCACCGAACCCTCGGCGCTGGCGTGTAAACGCGGTAACAACTGGGCAATCGGGGTGATGCGGGTACGATCTTCGTAACGCAGCGGCAGATGAAACAGCAAATCTTGCACGCTATGCAAACCGAGTTTGTTTAAGCGTGCGGCAATACTGCTGCCGACTCCGGACAGTGCCGTTAATGGCTGACTATCAAGCTGCGAAATTCCCATCAGTTACGGTTACGGCTGACCTTTATCACATCCGGCATCACACGAATTTTACGCATAATATTGGCCAGATGTACCCGATCACGGGCGCTTAGGCGAATGAAAATATTGTACAACCGGCCATCACGCTCTTCGGTAGTCAGGTTGTAAATATTGGCTTCGGCCGTGGCGATAACGGCGGTTAAATCAGCCAGTGCACCGTGATGGTTCACCATCTCGACTTTAATTTCGGTGATAAATTCCTGCTCGAGAACGGTTTTATCCCACTCTACAGCCATGAATTTTTCCGGCTCTTTTTGGTAGCCGCGAATATTCCGACAAGATTCATGGTGGATAACCAAGCCTTTACCGGGGCTGACATGGGCAATGATGGGATCACCCGGAATAGGTCGGCAGCACTTGGCAAAGGTCAGCAAAATACCGTCGGCCCCGCGGATCGGCAGCTTTTTATGCGTGTTCGGTTTTCCGCTGCTTTCGGCAACCGGCTGAGGCTCGGTGGCTTTTTGCTGTAACCGGCGTGCAATCACCACGCTCATGGC
>NZ_JBOFRH010000466.1:0-1284 GCF_051650925.1 Plesiomonas sp. | reverse complement strand
ACAAACACATTTAAGATACAATTATGATGTTTATGTTATTGTGCGGAATATGCTTAAATTACTCTGCTTTTTACTTGTTTTAACGCTGTAGTGTTGTTCGTGCGTGTTAGCGCTTATCGGTTGTATCAAATGTGTTAGTCGATTCAGTAACCCCTAACTTGTTCATTATCGGTTGATGGATGAATAAGTATAAAAACACATTTGCATGACTACGCAGTGGAATATTACTGCGAGATATAAATCTATTTATCCGTAGGCGAATCCGAAGCGTGAATCGAATGACAAAAAAACAGTGAAACACACAGCAGCAAGCGATGTAAAAATCAGCAAATGGTAACAAAACGTGATTGTAAAAGAGTGTTTGTGAGCGGAAATGTATGGGACTCGCATCTCTGAAAGCAAACAGACTGTATAGAAGCTAAGGCTTACAGCAGGCGCTGAAGATGAACAGAAATATCATAAAATTCGTCAAAAATGGCTACGGGGTCGTCCCTTTTGTTTGTGATGTTGTTGTCACCAATTATTTGCTGAACTTTCATGAGTTTGGCGAAAAAATTGCCGATCGCACAGATGTCAGCATATTGATTACACTCTGCTTTTTACTGGTTGCCGGTAATGTGGGCGTGTATCGGGAAAATATTCGTCAGCATCTGACTCACTGCTTATTTAAAGTGGTGACAGCATGGGCGATCACCGCCTTTTTGCTGTTCTTGATGATGCATTACATCGATTTTCTTGCCGAAGGCTATGCCGATGTCTCGGTTCGTGAGGCCGCGCTGTGGCTGAGTTTGCCGGTGATGGGATCATTATTATCGCGCGTGGTGATTTACGGCCTTAACTTACTGATGGTGCAATATGGCATCAACGTGCGTAATGTCGCGATCCTTGGCGCTACCGGTATTGGCTTGGCGCTGGAAAAAGAATTGGATGAAAATAAAGCATTGCGTCTGCGTAATATCGGCTTTTTTGATGATCGTGATGCAAATCGTTTCGGTTATAAATCACGCAAACCCATATTAGGCAATTGCGCTGAATTAGTCCGCCTGATTAACGAAGGGAAAGTCGACGAAGTTTATATTGCGTTGCCGCTAGAAGCGCGTGGTCGAATTAACCATTATTTAGACCAACTGTCAGATACTACAGTGGATACTTATATTGTACCGGATCTGTATGCCTACAGTTTGCACCATACGGTAGCCAAATCGGTCGGTAATATCAGTACGTTGAGCGTATTTAGCTCGCCATTTGATGGTATTGGTGGTTTTATCAAACGGGCGGAAGATA
>NZ_JBOFRH010000465.1:0-1176 GCF_051650925.1 Plesiomonas sp. | reverse complement strand
GCCCCATTTGTAATACAAGGTCATTTATGGTCAAGCAATTATCTGGGATTTTACTCCTCACGGTTGCCGGCTGCGCCGATGCATCGATTATCATCAATCAAAATATCGGGTTAGATCCGGTGTATGAGCCGGCCTCACGCCCTGCCTACCGTGAACGCATCTATGTATGCACCCTGACTCCATTCAGTGATGTGTACGCTGATGCAGGCCGCTCAGAGCGCAGCGCTCGCCACAAAGTGAGCCAACGCTGTGAACAAGGGCAAGGTAATGGCAGTATTTTCTGTAAAACCAAAGATGCCGTATGCACAGCCACCTCATTAGACGAGGATGATGGCCACGCACAAAACGTGTTGATGATTTTTGATGGCAGCCACCAGCGCGGCGCATCATTGGCGATTAGCCGTGATATGCCGGATCTTGCCCGTTATGGTTTCGCAGATCGGCTCTCCTCCTTCAGTATTCCTGATGGCTGGTCTGTCCGCTTCTATGAGGGTATCAGCTACACCGGTGGCTACTACACCCGTCAGGGCGGTGATCAGGAAGCGATTGATTTTGATAATAAGATTCGCTCAATTCGCATTTTAAAGCGCTGAGCTGTGATCACAGAGTGCGGGCTGCATGTTGAAGTTATAAGTTAGGTGTCGCCCGCGTTCAACGTTATCTTTCACTCGAAACAAATAAACCAGCACACAATACAAACATTAAGCAACCGACCAAGACAATATTTTTAACCTCACAGAAAATAGACTATTTTGCATCGCTCGATACAATACACCGCTAAATTTGAGTGTTCGTTTGAAACCGTTCAGTTTCTCTAACCAGGTGTTTTCTGAAACCAGTTATTTTCAGAGACAAACAACCTAAATATACGCACAGCCTTCGTATTTTATGTGGATGTTGTTAATGGGGAGAATGACTGGGGAGTATGCATGTCTATCAAACCTGATCGCATCACCGCGATGCAACAGATCATCGATGCGGTAAAAGCCGAATTTCCTTTGTATCAGCAAGACACCTTTACCTGTGGGCCGGATAATTCCTGTGTCGGATGTCCGAAAAAGCTGATGGATTTGGTCGATACTGAATTGCAATACTGGCAACACCAGCTAGATCGGGGGATCGCACCCGGTTTTGATGATCTCAATCAGTTCGGCAAAATGTGTAAAAACGTACGGC
>NZ_JBOFRH010000464.1:0-3994 GCF_051650925.1 Plesiomonas sp. | reverse complement strand
GTACCTTTTGGCATAGTGTTGTTATCCGGTTACTGGCTGTGCGGCTGCCTGTAAATGGGCAAGAGATCATCGTTATGGCAGGGCGTTTTATCTGTGCGATTGCGATCGAGCGCTTTCGCATCGGTAAAACGGTGCTTTTATTTTACGGCTGTTTACCACTGTGAACAGGTAAACGATCATTTTAGCTGATTTTATTTGTGCTGTCGTTAACGGCGGTGCAATGGCCGTGTAATGCAGTGGGTAGTCGAGTCAGTAATGTAGTTGAATGGGCATTTATGCTGCTTTGAATTCCCTAATAAAAAAGGTTTTTAATTATATCAACATGTAACTGAATGTTGTATGTGTAAAAAAGAAGTAACAAAGAGTGTGCGTAGCTTGATGGAGATCATGGGCATCTACTACTAAGTAGTTAACACTTGCTTGCATCATAATAATGCGAGCAATGTCATGACCATTAAAAAATCGATAATTTCGCGCTTGATGAGCCGCCGAACCTTTGTACAGGGGTCTGCGGCAGTGACCGGTGCGGCGGCCGTTGCCAGCGCAATGAGTCTGCCGTTTCGTGCTCAGGCCGCAACCGAAAATGCCTCTGCTGCCGCAACCGCGGCAGGTGAAGAGATCCGCTACAGTGCCTGCTTGGTAAACTGCGGCAGCCGTTGCCCGTTAAAGGTGCATGTGAAAGACGGTGTGGCGATCAAAATCTCCCCCGAAGATGGTATTAATGAGGCGGTATTTGGCCAGCACCAGATCCGCCCTTGTCTGCGTGGCCGCTCTGCGCGCTGGCGCACTTATAACCCCGATCGTTTAAAGTACCCGATGTTGCGCGTTGGCAAGCGCGGAGAGGGGAAATTTAAGCGTATCAGTTGGGATGAAGCGACGACCATTGTGGCAAACCAGCTTACCCGTGTGATCGAAACTTACGGTAATGAGGCTATCTATTATCAGTATGGTTCGGGGACTACAGGGGCTAATTTACAGGGGCGCAATACCTGTAAGCGTTTACTCAGTGCGGCCGGTGGTTTTTTGGATATGCACGGTACGTATTCTGAGTGCCAAATTAACAGTATTCAGCCGTATGTGTTTGGGCAGGCGGGGAATATCTACGGAACAGAGCAGCAAACGCTATTTTCAGAGATCAAAAACTCTGATCTGGTGGTGATGTTCGGGCAGAATCTGGCCGAGACTCGGATGTCTGGCGGTGGCCAGATTGCTGAGATTTACCATGCGATAGAGCAGAGCAATCCGCGGGTGATTATTATTGATCCGCGTCGTACTGACAGTATTACGGCATTTGATGCTGAGTGGATCCCTATTCGTCCAGGTACGGATGCGGCGTTGGTTGCGGGCATGGTGCATACGTTAATCACTGAAAAGCTGATTGATGAGGCGATGTTGGCCAAATATACCTTGGGTTGGGATGATGCTTCACTGCCGTCATCGGCTGAGCCGAATGGTTCGTATAAATCCTATATTTTGGGATTAGGGGCCGATAAAACAGCAAAAACACCGGAATGGGCCAGTGAGCTGACCGGTATTCCGGCCACCAGAATTAAGCAGTTAGCCCGTGAAATTGCCGGTGCGAATGCCGCCTGGATTTCACAAGGCTGGGGTGTACAACGTTCACACAACGGTGAGCATGCCGCGCGCGCTATTATGATGCTACCGGTACTGACGGGGCAGTTTGGTCGTCCGGGAACTAACATCGGAACATGGGGCGGTAGTGTGACGTATCCTGTACCGGGTTTGGCATTAGCAAATCCGGTAAAAGTATCGATTCCGTGCTTTTTATGGACGGATGCGATTGTACGCGGCACTGAGATGACGGCGACCCATGATTTTGTGAAAGGCCGTGATCAGCTGAAAACCAATATTAAGTTTTTATGGAATTACGCCAGTAATGTGACGGCAAACCAGCACTCTGATCTGAATGCTACGCAGAAAATTTTACAAGATGAGTCTTTGTGCGAGTTTATTTTGGTGTGGGATAACCACATGACACCAACGGCAAAATTTGCAGATTTGCTGCTGCCAGATGTTTCAACGTTAGAGTCAGATGATTTAATCAATAACTCATATCAGTCGGGTGCTTACCACTACGTGGTTCGGTTGCAGCAGGCCATTGAACCGATGTGGGAGAACCGTGCTACCTATGATGTACTGGCTGAAATTGCCGGTAAAATGGGGCTAAAACAGCAGTTTACGGAAGGTAAAACCTACCAAGACTGGATTAAATCTTCTTACAATAAAATGCGTGAAACGGAGACGCATCTGCCACCGTTTGAACAGACTGATGGTATGGGCATTATTGACCGCCGAGTAGCAAAAAGCGAAGAGCATATCGCGTTAAAAGATTTTCGTACTGATCCGTTGGCAAACCCGCTGAAAACACCGTCAGGTAAAATTGAGATCTATTCAGCAGCACTTGATGCGTTGGCTAAAACCCGCCCGTTGCCACAAGGTGACAAGATTATTCCAGTACCTGAATACTATCCGGCCGTAGAGGGGATACAGGATACCCAAACGCTGGCTCAGTACCCAATTCAATTGATCGGTTTTCATACCAAAGGGCATTGCCATTCGACTTATCCTTCGGTGTTGCAACTGCGCGAAGCTGTGCCGGATGAGCTGTGGATGAATCCGCTGGATGCAGCGGCCCGAGGTCTGGTTTCCGGTGATGTGGCTGAAGTGTACAACAGTCGCGGTAAAATGCGGATGCCGGTGAAGGTAACAGCGCGAATTATGCCGGGTGTTGCGGCCGCGCCGGAAGGGGCGTGGTCTGTGACCAATAAGCAGGGGATAGATGTTGGCGGATGTATCAACCGCTTAACCTCGTTGCGCCCGACAGCGCTGGGCAAAGGCAACCCGCAGCACACTAATCTTGTTGAAATTAAGCCGGTATAAGGGGCGTTAACTCATGACTCAATATGGATTCTATGTCGACTCCGCAAAGTGCACCGGCTGTAAAACTTGCCAAGTGAGCTGTAAAGATGAAAAAGATCTGGGTATCGGCCCAAAATTTCGTCGGGTGTATGAGTACGGCGGCGGTAGCTGGGTAAAACAGGGTTCGGCGTGGAAGCCGGATGTGTTCAATTACTATCTGTCGATTGCTTGTAACCACTGTTCTGAGCCGACCTGTGTGGCAGGTTGCCCAACCGGTGCAATGCACAAGCGGGCGGAAGATGGTCTGGTGGTGGTTAATCAAGATGTGTGTGTCGGTTGCCGCTATTGCGAGATGCGCTGCCCGTATGGTGCGCCGCAGTTTGATGCGCAAAAGAAGGTGATGAGCAAGTGTGATGGTTGCTATCAACGAGTTGCAGAAGGGCTGATGCCCGTTTGTGTGGGATCATGCCCGCAGCGAGCGCTTGATTTTGGTGATATTGAGCTATTGCGCCAGAAGTACGGTACGCAAAATGCCATTGCGCCATTGCCTGATCCTATGCTGACGAAGCCTAATCTGATTATTAAACCCCATCCGGATGCGCGTCCGTCAGGGGATACCACCGGTGCTGTGCAGAATAAGGGAGAGGTTTAAGATGCACGAACTTCCGTTAGTTTTTTTTACCGTGTTTGGTCAGGCTGCCGCCGGTTTACTGCTGTGCTTGTTGATTAGCGTTGCACTGGGGCTGACATCGGCTGAACAGGCAGCGCGTGCTCGTATGGGTGCGCTGGTGCTGTTGGTTATCGGGTCAGCGATTGGTGGTTTGCATATGGGGCAGCCGCTGCGCGCGCTGAACCTGCTGGCCGGTGCAGTTCGCTCACCGATGAGCAATGAGATTATTTTGAGCGGCTTCTTTTTAGGATCGGCGGCACTGAGTGTGCTGCTTGACTGGCGCGGTGTGGGGCAGCAGATGTTCAGCAAGCTGGTACATACGGCGACGGTGCTGCTAGGGCTGATGTTTGTCTGGTCAATTCCACGGGTCTATCAGCTTGATACTATCAGCGCATGGGCCAGCCCGTATACCTCACTGCATATGTTATTGACCGTGCTGGTGGC
>NZ_JBOFRH010000463.1:0-1841 GCF_051650925.1 Plesiomonas sp. | reverse complement strand
CTCGATGTTGAGCATGAGGTGCGTTATCAGGTGCAGCGTTTAGCCGACCATCCATCACTGGCGTTATGGTGTGGGGATAACGAGGTGATTGGCGCGATTGGCTGGTATCCAGAATCCCGTGAACAGCGCGTCAAATATACGGTGAATTACGATCGCCTGAATCGTCTGTTGGCCGAAGTTGTTGAGCAGGAAGACCCGTCGCGCCGCTTCTGGGCTAGCTCGCCGTGTAATGGGGAGTTAGATTTTGGCGATGCGTGGCATGATGACAACCGTGGCGATATGCATTTTTGGGATGTGTGGCACTCCGGTAAATCTTTTGATGCTTACCACAGTGTGAAACCGCGCTTTTGCTCCGAGTTCGGTTTTCAGTCATGGCCATCGTTGCCCACCGTGAAATCCTTTGCCGAACCGGATGAGTGGAATATCACTTCGCCAACATTTGAACAGCATCAGAAAAACGGGCGGGGCAATAGCATTATCACGGAGATGATCACGCGCTATTTTCGCTTCCCGATCAGCTTTGAACAGCAATTGTACTTAAGTCAGGTGCAGCAGGCGCTGGCTATTAAAACGGCAGCGGAATACTGGCGTGCTTATAAAAATCACTGTCGCGGCATTTTGTTTTGGCAGCTCAATGATTGCTGGCCGGTGAGTTCGTGGTCGAGTATTGAATATTCAGGACGCTGGAAATTGCTGCATCACCATGCGCGTCATTTCTTTGCGCCGTTAATGGCGACCTTTATTCATGAACCTAATGCGCAAGGCCAGCCGATGTTAACGTTGCATCTGGTTAATGATCGGCATGCCATGCAATCGCTGCATGGGGAAGTGTTGCAGATCAGCTGGCATGGGGACGTGTTACAGCGTTGGCCGCTAACATGTACCGCTGCACCAGATAGTGCTGCACCAATTTGGCAAATTCCGCTGCCCGAGCGTAATCCGAGTAACGCCTCTAGCAGTACGAATGCCTCAGAAAGCGAGGCGCGACGGGGATTTTATCATGTTGTTCTACATTCGGAGTCACCAAAGAATCAAGCTAATGAACGCATTGAAAATAGCTTCTATCCCGATGTGTTTAAGCGTTTACCGTTGCAACCAGCGCAGATTGAGTACCGTATTGGTGAAGATGAGCAAGGTTGCTATATCGAGTTGTGGAGTCAGCGTCCGGCGTTGTTTGTGCATGTCGAATATAGCGGCGAAGGGCGTTTTGAGGACGCAGGGTTTACCTTACTGCCTGAGGCTATTGGCGGGCGTCGTCGTTTACGTTTTATCGGCTCTGCGAGTTGTTCGGAATTGGCAGCAGGCGTGAAGGTTTACGATTTGCGCTCGACTTACTGAGTTCTGATGTATACGAACATGATTTATACGCATTTACTCTGTATTGATTACTGCATTCTGAATCGCCACCAATAAACTAGACCCTGCATAGGCTAAGCGCAGAAGTACTTAGCTCGAAAGAAGGGACACAAGGGATACAAGAAGGGAAGCGCGGCCTGCTCACACAGGCCGCTTTTTTTATGTCCGTCTTTTGTCGCTGTAGCTCCCTTTGGAAGATTGCTACTGGCTAATTCCGCACTTGGTGAGATAGGTGTTATCCCTGTACTTGATTGAATTATCACTGTTCATAAAACAATCTATCGATAAAACAAGCACCTAAACGGCAGAATAATTTATTCTTAATTAAACGACCGTTTAAAACGGATTAAGTGCTTAGCTAATTTTCACCATGCCGCACAACTGTGCGGAGTAAAAGACTGCCTCAAAATTGATAGCTGGCTGAGAGTTTGATATTACGCCCAGGCTCCAATGTGCCGTATTCCGGTGCGCCCCAGTAGAAACCG